>JALZWJ010000060.1 GCA_023300065.1 Akkermansiaceae bacterium | reverse complement strand
AGGGAGGCCGAAGGGGACCTCGTAGTTGCCGGGGCGGGTGATGTCGCCGGAGAGGGAGATGAGTTTTGTGCCGATGTTTTCACCGAGGCCGAGGGAGTGATACCACTCGGGGCCTTTGTTGATGATGTGAGGGATGGCGCAGAGGGTCTCGACGTTGTTGACGGCGGTGGGTTTATCTTCGAAGCCGTGGGTGACGGGGAAGGGGGGCTTGTTGCGGGGGAAGGGGTGTTTGCCTTCGAGCGAATTTAGGAGGGAGCCTTCTTCTCCGCAGATGTAGGCACCGGCGCCCCGGCGGACGTAGAGGTGGAACTCGAAGGCGGTGCCGAGGATGTTTTTGCCAAGAAGGCCTGCTTCCTTTGCGTCGAGGAGGCATTGTTCGAGGAGGGCATTTGTCTCGGGATATTCGTAGCGGAGGTAGATGAATCCGCGTGGTGCGCCGGTGGCAAAGGCGGCGATGATCATGCCTTCGATGAGGGCGTAGGGATCATAGTCCATGAGGGTGCGGTCTTTAAAGCACCCTGGCTCGCCTTCGTCGGCATTGCAGACGATTGATTTTGGGTGGCGGTCGCACTCGGCGACGGCTTTCCACTTGAGGCCGGTGGGGAATCCCGCTCCACCGCGACCGGCGAGTTTTGATTCGGTGATGGTGTCGATGATTGCTTCGGGCTGACCTGCGAGGGCGGTTTTGAGCGCGACGAAGCCGCCGTTGGCTTGGTAGCCGGTGAGGGTGTTGTGGCCTTTTTTACGGATGTTGGTGAAGAGGGCTTCTTCTAGGCCGCCGGGGTTGACGGGTGGCAGTGGTGAGGGGGTGGGCTTGAGGTCGGCGGCGGTAGCGCCAGCGAGGGTGGTGTGGCCGGTGAGGACGGGGATGGGCGCATCACAGCGGCCAGAGCAGGGCATCTCGGTGGCGGCTTGCCCTTGGGATTTTAGGGTCTCTAGGATTTCATTTCCACCACGGAGGCAACAGATGTTTCCGGTGCAGACGCGGGGTGCTTCTAGGCCGCCGGGGGTGCGGGAAAAGTGGTGGTAGAAGGTGACGGTGCCGTAGAGGTCGGCGAGGGGTGTTTTTAAACCAGCGGCGATGGCGCGGAGGGCATCGTCCGAGAGGTAGCCATCGCGATTATGAAAGGAATGCAACAGGGGAAGCAGCGGTGCTGGTTCATTTTTCCACTGATCGATGAGGGTTTGGTCGGAGGCTGCGACGGGCATGTCAGGAGAATGCCGGAACGCTGGGAAGAGGCAAGTTGGAAGGGAGGGGGATTGGTTATTGGTTACTGATTAATGGGGAATGAGAAACTGAAAAACTACGCCGGGATCAGGCTCTTGGCTTTGAGGGGAGCTTGGCGGCGGCTTTCGTTTCTTCCACTTCTGGTTCTGGTTCTACGATTTTAACTTTGGCACCATTGGCGGAGGTTGTGAGCCGGTTGGTGACGAGGTGCCAGCCTGCGGTGAGGCCATCGGCGACGATGAGGTTGTCTTGGTCGCTCCAGATGGGGGAGATGTTTTGGCGCTGAAGGGTGAATGCTTCCGGGTCGATGAGGAGGATCTGATTGGGACGGCGGAGAGTGGCGCGAGGGATGATGAAGACTTGGGAGATGAGGCCGCCTTCTAAGACTCCGCGGACGGGCTGGCCGATGCGGAGGGGTGCCTCAACTTTAGATTTCAGGCCAAAGGGGTCATCGACCCGTGCGATGACAAAGAGTTTGCGGGATTTTTCATCAAGGGTGCCTTCGGTGCGGACGATGGATCCGACCCAAGATTGGGTGGAGTGATCTGTCAGAGCATCATGGAGGGTGATGGGGATGGGGGCGTCGTCGGGGTTATTTGGGAGCTGGACGTGGACTAGCTCACGGGCGGAAAGAGAGAGGCGGATCTCGGCGAAGTCGGTGGAGAAGATTTCGCCAAGTTGGGTGTTTTGGCCGACGGATTGTCCGAGGCCGATGAGGCGTTCCATGACCCGGCCTGCGTAGGGGGCGAGGACTTTGGTGCGCTCTAGGTTCCGGACTGCTTCGGAGAGGGTTGCTTCGGAGGCTTTGACGTTCGCGCGGGCTTCCTTGAGTTGAGGTTTCCGTAAGACGAGGTCGGTGGGAGGGGTGGTGTAGCCGAGGTCCTTCCAGTCGAGGAGGGCTTGTTCAGCGCGGGCATCTTCCTGGATGAGTGCGGCTTCTGAGCGGGCGAGGCCAGCCTCGGCGGTGGTGCGAGCGGCGATGAAGTCGGCGGGGTCTAGCTCGACGAGGATGTCATCTTTTTCGAAGAAGGATCCGCTCTGGAATTTCGGCGAGATGTGGATGATGCGGCCGCTGACCTGAGGGGTGAGGGCGGTTTGATTATGAGGTTGGACGATGCCTTGTGACTGTAAGATGACGCGGTAATCAGTGCGAGCAAGGGGGGTGGCTTCAGCCTCGATGATGGCAGGCGGCACGCGGAGCGGCGCGGCTTTTTCTTCTTTGGTAGAGAGTCTCTGATACCCTAGATAACCGCCCGCGAGGACGATGATGGGAAGGATGAGACGAAGAAATTGAGCCATAGATAGAGGGAGTGTAGAGCCAAATACGTGAAAAGCGAGGCGTGTCTATCAAAGTTACCTATCAGTTTTGTTCTGTCTGCCAGTAGGTTTAGGCAGGGAACTGATGAGGCACTGACCAAGTGGTGAGTGTTTACACTCCCTCAGCTGGCTTTCTGAAGCGTCTGGATGGAGCGGTTCGCGATCTCGTGGAGTTCGTCGGTGTCGGGGACGTTTTGATCTGAGCCGAAGGCGCGGTCTTGAAGGGAGCGGATCGATTTGGAGAGGTCGGCTTGTGAGTCTGCCGGAAGTCGCGGGTCGCTTTGGAGGGTTTCAAGGAAGGCGAGGACGGTGACGGGAGTCAGCGTTGTGGGGAGGGCTGGGCCATCCTCCACGATTTTTACGGGAGCCTTTTTACGAAGGCGGAAGAAGGCGATGAGAGCCCCGATCAGGACGAGGGGGGTGAGCCAGAGCCACGGAGAAGGGGCGTCTGATCCGGCCATGATTTTGGTAGTTTCCTCGACGGTGACGAGGTCTACGTCTTCATATTTCTGGAGGGTGAGGCCTTTTCCCTCTTGGGAGGAAAGCTCGGCGAGGACCTTTGGGAAAGTGAATTGGCTGGGGAGTTTGTTGCCATCGGCCTCTAGGATGAGGCGCCACTCGTGAGTGGAGATGGGGGAGCCGTCTTCGGAGCGGGCATCGAGTTCGTCGATTTGTAATTCGCGGTCATCGGTGGAGGCGATTTTGAATCCGTCGATAGGTAACTCGATTAAGTGATGCAGCGAGGGGACGAGTCCGTGGCCGGAGGCTCGGATTTCGAGGGCGATCGTTCCTTCTTTTTCGGCCTCGCGTTGGTCGAGGGTCATACTGAGGGAAAGATCTCGGATGGGGCGAGCGGGTGCTTCTTGGCTGGCATCGATCGGGATGGCTGGGGAGATGATGGGGAGGACGACGTATCCGGAGGTGTCGAGGAAATCGAGGTCGATCTTGAGTGGCGGGATGACATCGATTTCGGGGCCTTTTGGTTTGAGGAGAAAGTAGGCGTATGGGGTGGTGGTCCAGCCTTCCTGGGTGTTGGTGCGGGAGGCGACCTTTGAGTTATGGAAGGTGAGGGAGACGATTTCAAAGTGCTCTTCTAAAACACCACGTGCGTTTTTCTCGAACTTGTCGCGGTAGTCCTCGGTGGGGCGGCCGTAGTTATAGGCGTAAGGTGTGTTGTTTTGGTTGATGAGGTAACGTTGGAAGCCACCGGACTCGCGTTCGATCTCTTTGGTGTGGTTGAGGTTGACGAAGAGGCCAAATGGCTCGCTCGCGTTGATGCGGTCAGGCCCGTCGAGGTAGACGTTGAGCTGGATCTCAGTGACGAGGTCTTTGTAATATTGGAAGACCTTTGCGGCTTCTTCGATGCGCTGATGTTCCCCGGTGATCTGGATCGCTGATTCAAGAAAGCGGTATTTGAGGTCTGCTGAGACATTGGCGAGGCGCGCGTTGAGGGTCTTGGCGAAGTCATCGAGGTGACGTTTGCGTGCGGGTTCGGGGATGCTTTCGAGGGCGGCTTTGATCTTAGGATACTCGCCGGAGATGGGTTGGTGCTCTGCTTTCAAGGCGGCGAGATCTGGTGAGCCGAGGGCGGCGTAGAACCAAGTGGTGAAGGCATCGGTGGATTCTTCTTTTTGGTCATCGAGAGGGAGGGTGGCGATGTAGCTTTGAGCGGCGGCGGCGAGGTCTTCGAGCGCCAAGACTTTGGTCGTGGTGTGTTCTGGGTGGGAGGTGATGCCGGCCTTATAATTAGATTCCTCGTACTTTAGGGAGGCGAATTGGAGGTTGAGGGCCCAGTTGTCAGGGTGTTGTTGGAGGGCATCGAGGCAGAGGTTTTTCGCGGCTGAGTAGCCTTTTAGGATTTGCGCTTCTAGTTCCTTATCCTTGCGCTTGGTTTTTGCTTTTTCCTGAACCTTGGGGTCTGGCCAGAGGCCGGCGAGGTTTCCTCGCATCCGGTGGAGGAGGGCGATGATGGTTTTA
>JALZWJ010000059.1 GCA_023300065.1 Akkermansiaceae bacterium | reverse complement strand
TCTGGCGCCGCAAATCCTCGAGCCGAGACATGGATCGGCCCGAAGGCGATCCCTCGTGAAACGGGGGAGCCGTGAAATACGCGTTCTTCCTGGAGGTCTTTCGCCATAAAACAGGAGGGGACCGGAGCGGGGTAGGGCCCGCTGGTCAGCCTCGATTCGTCTAAAGTTGTGAGAGGATATTAAGCCGAAGCCACTTCCTCAAAATTCCGCACAATCAACTCACCAAGTGCTGCCAAAGCCTCATCAGCTTGGTCTCCTTCGGTAGTGACAGAGATCACCGACCCATGTCCTGCGGCCAACATCATCAAGCCAAGAATGCTCTTACCATCCACCTCGTCGTCATCCTTCTCTACGAGAATATCGCAGGGGAAAGTGTTCGCAATCTTAACAAATTGCGCGGCAGGGCGGGCGTGAATTCCAAGCTGGTTGGTGATCGTGAAGTCTTTTTGAGGCATGAAGAAAAGTTCTTGTGTGGGCGCTAGTGTGGGGGTTTTCGAGAAATCGGAAAAGATAAATATTTCGGCCCCAATTCGCCCGTTTCACATTACTGGAAGAGTAGGAGGGAGTGAGGGAGTAGGCTGATCCTACCTGTAGAATTTGTTTCTTCGGCAGGGCGATCAAGACAGGGATATTTCAGCGTAGTGCGTACCCCGTATTGCTTGGGCTCCCTGAGGGCCTCCCGAGAGGGGTCGCATTGCAAATCCAATAAGCAGGAAACTTATTCACATTTACCGCTCCACATTACCCTTGCTCGATGGCGCGGCGTGCCTTAGCCCTCGGTCGGGCCACCGTGGTCCGAAAACACACATTATTATGGCGATTGCACGAGCACTCCTGTCGGTTTCCGATAAATCCGGATTAGTTGATTTTGCCAAGTCTCTCCACGAGGACTACGGCGTCGAACTTCTCTCCACCGGCGGCACCGCCAAGGCTCTCCGCGAGGCGGGTCTCCCAGTCATCGATGTCGCCGACTACACTGGCGCGCCAGAACTCTTCGAGGGTCGTCTGAAAACTCTCCACCCAAAGGTCCACGGCGGTCTCCTGCAACGACGCGATTCCGACGACCACATTGCCCAAGGTAAGAAGCACGATATCCCGACCATCGACCTCGTGGTGGTGAATCTTTATCCCTTCGAGGAGACCGTAAAAAAGGAAGGTGTGACCTTGGCCGAAGCGATCGAGAACATCGACATCGGCGGCCCGTCTATGCTGCGCAGTGCTTCTAAGAATTACTCTGCTGTCACGGTTCTCACGGACCCCAGCGATTACGCTCGCGTCCTCGAGGAAATGGGCGAACACGAGGGCGATACCTCGCTGCGTTTGCGCGAAGAATTAGCGATCAAGGTCTTCCGCCGCACCTCTGAATACGATGGCGCGATTTCCAATTTCCTCGGCAAATGTGACCAAGGGACGAACTGCAGTTTCTCCGTGAATCTCCCACTCGCGAGCGACCTCCGCTACGGTGATAATCCACACCAAAAGGCCCGCCTTTATGGAAACTTTGCCGAGTGCTTCACGCAACTCCAAGGCAAGGAACTGAGCTACACAAACATCCTCGATATCGAGGCGGCTTCAGATCTCATTCTCGACTTCAAGCGCTCCACCGTTGCTATTCTTAAGCACACAAACCCATGTGGCATCGGCCAAGACGAGGACCTCCGCGTTGCTTGGCAGAAGGCCTTTGAGACAGACCGCTCCGCGCCCTTCGGTGGTGTCATCGTTTGCAATCGTCCGATTAACGAGGAGCTGGCTCGCGTCATTTCTGAGATCTTTACCGATGTCATCATCGCGCCGGATTACGAGCCAGAGGCCCGTGCTATTCTTCAGAAAAAGAAGAATCTCCGCCTCATGAAACTTGAGCCAGGCTACGAGAAATACCGAAAGGATCCCGTCGTCCGCCCCGCACCCGGTGGCCTCATGGTGATGGATAAAGATCACTCCGTCATGGGTCTGGAAGACCTCGAAGGAAAGGTCGTCACCAAGCGCCCACCGACCGAAGCAGAGATGACTGCCATGCGCTTCGGATGGCGCGTCGTAAAACACGTGAAATCAAACGCCATCGTCTTCAGCTCCTCTGACCGCACACTTGGAATTGGAGCTGGCCAAATGAGCCGGGTTGATTCCTCACGCATCGCGGTTTGGAAGTCAGAAGAAGCGGGGCTTTCTCTTAAGGGAAGCATCATCGCCTCCGACGCACTCTTCCCATTTGCGGATGGATTAGACGCGGCTATTAAGGCCGGCGCGACCGCTTGTATTCAGCCAGGTGGATCAATCCGTGATCAAGAAGTGATCGACGCGGCAGACGCCGCCGGAATCGCTATGATCTTCACCGGTCACCGCCACTTTAAACACTAATCCTTTCGTCACAATGTCACTGCTTCTCGGAGTCAATATTGATCACGTAGCCACACTGCGGCAGGCACGCTACGCCCTGAATCCCGATGCTCCCATTCTGGAGCCATCGATCCTCGAGGCCGCGCGCGAAGCCCAAGCCGGTGGTGCAGATTCCATCACAGTGCACGTCCGGGAAGATCGGCGGCACATGCAGGATGAAGATGCCCGTATCGTGCGGCGCGAAATCGACCTGCCCTTGAATTTGGAATTGGCAAACACTCCTGAAATGGTCGCTTTCGCGGTCGATCTCAAGCCAGACTTCGCCTGCCTCGTTCCTGAGAAACGGGAAGAAATCACGACAGAAGGGGGCTTGGACGTTGTTGGACACTTCGATTCATTGAAGACCACGATCTCCACGCTTCAAGATGCTGGGATTAAAGTCAGCCTTTTCATCGATCCTGATCCCACACAGATCAAAGCCTCCGCTGAATTGGGAGCCGAGATGATTGAACTCCACACCGGGACATTCGCACTCACCACTGGTGAGGAACATTCTGCGGAGCTCACACGGCTTCAGGTCGGCGCGGATCTCGGCAATGAACTCGGACTACAAGTCAATGCGGGTCACGGGATTCATCTCGATAACCTTAAGGAGCTTTTTTCCGTGAAAAACTTAAAGGAGTTCAACGTGGGGCACACTCTGATTTCGCGAGCTCTTTTCATCGGACTCAGAGCAGCGGTCGCAGAAATGCGTTCTGCGATGGCCGAATATCCGGTAGGGTAGTTTTATGAATCTTATTGGAATCGGAATCGACGTGGTCGAGGTCTCGCGAATCAAATCATCGCTCGATGAATTTGGTGAGAGATTCCAAACGAGAATCTTCACAGAGGCGGAGCGTGCGTATTGCCAAAAGCAGAAGCGGCCCGAGTTACACTTCGCTGGGAGATTCGCGGCGAAGGAAGCGGTCGCCAAAGCATTTGGCACGGGCATCGGGAAAGAAATCGGCTGGCTCGATATGGAGATTATTCGCAAGCCCTCGGGCGAGCCCGGAGTGCAACTCACAGGAGCTGCGGCTGCATACGCCACATCGAGAGGTGTGGAGCAGGTCATGGTGAGCCTGACGCATGCCAAGCACTACGCGGCCGCGAATGCCGTGATCATGGGGGGCTAAGCACCGTCCTATCAGCCCTGAATGCAATTCCGCATTACATATATTGTGTGAAGTTAGATTGAGGGGTGTTTAGGAAGGGTGTCTAAGTCTAATACCGTTGTCCTAGGCTCTTCTTTAACGGACCTTAAACATTTCCTGAATCAATGAGGCCTTGCGCATGGTTCGGCAGCACGGCACTTTCCGCAGGTGTCAGAGGAACTTGCCAATATTCTGGAGCGCGCTGAGGCCGCGATCATTCGTCAGGACGAATCACTCACGACGCTTCTTTGTGACGATCTACACCACGCGGATCTCGCAGAGCTTTATGAGAATCTCGATTCAACGGGCCGCGCGTTTCTCGCGAAGTCGCTCGGCGCTGAGAAGTTCACCGAGGTTCTCGCCGAGTTGCCCGACACACTCGTGGAGGAAACGCTGGAACGTTTCAAACCAGACGAGCAACGCGATATTCTGGATTCGCTCCCAGACGATGACCGCGTCGACATTCTCCAAGATGTCAGCGAATCGAAACGTCAGGACTTTATCGGGCTCCTTGATGAGGAAAAACAGGAAGACACGCGCACACTGCTGAGATACGGCGAAGAAACTGCGGGTGGCCGTATGACGACCCAGATTGGTCAGATTTACGCCCATATGACGGTTAAGGATGCGATTGAGCATCTCCGTGGCGACCTTGAGTCCAAAGGCACCTTAGCGCAGATCTTTGTGGTCGATGACGAGAATCGCCTCATTGGAAAAATCAGGCTGCGCGATCTCGCCTTTAACGCGTGGGACATTGCGATTCAGGATATCGTGCAGGATGTGGAGCAAAACGTCCTCGCCACAGCCGATCAGGAAGAAGCGGTTCAGATCATTTCACGCTACGATGTCATTTCACTCCCCGTGGTCGATGAATCCAACCGACTCCTCGGAGCCATCACCGCTGATGACGCGATGGAAATTCTCGAAGAAGAATCCACTGAAGATATCGAGAAAGCTGCGGGCATCGCTGGTGAGACCTCTGAAGAAACCTATTTAAACACCTCAGTGGCCACGCATTTTAAGCGCCGTTGCGGGTGGCTCGTGGTTCTCGCATTCCTCGCGATTCTTTCTGGCTTCGTGATGATGCGCTTTGAGCAAACACTCATCGAGGTTTACCTACTGTCGTTATTTCTACCCATGGTCGTAGCGGCTGGCGGAAACACTGGCGGCCAAGCATCCGCCA
>JALZWJ010000058.1 GCA_023300065.1 Akkermansiaceae bacterium | reverse complement strand
AGTCAGGATCACCCCAAGGGCCGGCGCAGTCGTAGACGCGGATTGATGGGTTCTTTTCAACGCGACCGTTGTCGTGTGTGGTGTCGGAAAGGCGGATCTCACGCATTGGGACTTTGACGTCGGCGTGGATTTTTCCCTCGATATAGATACGAGTGGAGTTCGGGAAAATGGTGGGGTCTTTGGCGATGGCATCGAGCTCGGCGGAGTTGTCGATGTCCTCGACGAAGTTCCCGGTGTAGTCGGAGCGTTGCTTGGAGTTTTCAGGCGTGAGGCCGTTTTCGTCTGGAGAGATCATGAGAGAGTGATGGGTGAGTGGGTTAAGAAGTGATTGAGGCAGAAAAAAGCCTGTCGGCTTATGAGGAAAGCGGACAGGCGTGAGAAAGATGGAGGTCTGACTCCCGAACGTAAATTCGGTGGTGAGGGTATAATCTCAGGATTCCGGTTAAGGAAAACACCCCTGTCTTGTGGCGGGAAGATGGAGGGCGGTTTGGGCTTTGTCAAGGAGGCTACTTTTTACGTAGACGGGAAAGAGTGGTGAGCGCGTAACCGGTGCCGTAGGGCTGGTGGTAGTCGTAGAGTGGGTAGTCCCACCATGAGCCGTCCTTCTCCTGCTTCTCCATGATGTGGCGGGCGAGGTGGGGGATGAATTCCTGCTGCTTTTCGGCGGGGAGCATTTCTAGGCACTCGGTGGCGTAGTAGAAGCCGTAGTAGTAGAAGTAGCCGGAGATTGAGAAATGAGTCTCGTGCGGGACGGGGCGCTTGCGGCCGATGTCCAACCAGCCTTCGCGCAGGCAGAGGCGGTGGAGCCAGTGGGCGAGGAGTTCGTCGGTGACGCGTTTGTCTCCGAACTTACGCATGGCGGCCATGCAGACTTGTGAGCGTCCGAGCGACCCGGCGGGGCGGTTGATGCCGGTGCGTGGGCGGTATTTGTGAGTGAAGGAGTAGACAAAAGACCAGTCAGGGGTTCTTTGTTTTTCGATGGAGGCGAGGGCGCGTTTGATCTCGCGCTCGGGGATCTGGAGGCCGAATTGCTCTTCGCTTTCCTTCATCGCGAGGAGGACGGTGGCGGTGGTGAAGCAGGTGGGGATGCCGGAGAAGTGAACGGTGTGGTTTCCATCTAGATCGAGGTAGCCCCAGCCGGCATTGACGTCCTCGGTTTTGAGGAGCATCTGGATCTGCTTGTCAGCGAGTTGCTTAAGGCGCGAGATTTTAGCCTCGTCGCCTTTGCGGTATTCGATGAGGTCAGCGATGGCGCGGAGTCCATAAGCGTGGCCCCAGACGTTGTAGGTGGTGGTGGGGTCGAGGTGGCGGAGTTTCGGGAGCTTTTCAAAGAGCCATGCTTCGCCTTTGTCAATCGCCGCGACAACTTCTGGCCGGCGGTCGCCACTATCGAGGAGTCCACTGAGCGCGAGGGTGGAGGCCCCGGCCCGAAAGCCGAGGTGTGAATCTGGGACGGGCGCGTAGATATTGAGCCCCTTGGTGCGGGTGGCGCTTCCCCACGAGCCGTCTTTGTTTTGCTTGCCGACGAGGTAGTCGACCCCGCCCTTGATGGCGGCTTCAAGCTCTCCCTCTTTCAGCGGCTCGATCTCAGGGAGAGCTCCCAGGGTGGGGAGTTTCTGAGCGTGGGCCGGAAGAAACGTGAAGAGGAGCGTCGCAGAGACGGCTGATAGAGAGGGAAAGCGCATGAGCCTTATTTCTTTTTTTCAGGGATAATGATGACTTGATCGACTTCAAGCCCTTCGATGATCTCTGTCTTTTTATCGGCCACGCGGCCAAGGGTGATTTCGCGGACTTCGGCTTTACCACTCGCCATTTTCACCTTCACGGTCGAGGTGCCATCCTTTGTCGTGATGGCTGCGGTGGGGACGCTTATCGCGTCTTCATTACGATAGGTGATGAGGTTGACCTTCGCTGTCATTCCCGTCACGAGAGGGGAGTCCTCGGGGAGTTGCACCGCCATCGTGAGTTGATATTTTCCGCCGCTGCTTGGAGCCTTTGCAAGAGTGGTGATCGAGGTTGGGAAGGCGGAGTTTGCTAAGCCAGCCACGGTGGTGGTTCCGGTGGCATCGGTCGGGATTTGTAAACGTTCGGTTTGGGCTACTGCTCCGGAAAGAGTGAGGACGCTCCCGGTTGGGATGAGGGTCATGAGGACCGTGTCTTTGGGCGCTGAGCCGTTCTCAAAGAGGAACTTGGAGGTGTTGCCAATGGACCAGGAATGATGATCGATGTCACCATAGTAGATGACGCCATCGGCAGGAGCGACGAGGGAGAAGAGGCTTCCGTCAGCTTCTAGCTCGGCCAATTTACGGTCAGCTTCTGCGTGATCGCGCTTCATTTTGGCCACGGCGAGGGTCTTGACTTCCAAGGCACGTGGGAGACTGATCTTGCCTGTTTCGTAAGCGAGACGCGTGGAGTCATGCGCTCGCTTTAAGTCGACTGCTTTACGGGGGATCGTCTTGGCTGTGTCCCAAGCGGCTTTTTTCTCAGCCTTTTTGAGCATGAATTTGGCAGATTTCACGGCGGAGCGTTGGCGCTTCAAGATGATTTCCTCGGTCTCTTCGGTGACACCGTCTTCTTCATACATTTTGAGGAGCTGTTTCAATTCTTCCTCTTGGTAGCTGAGCATGCGTTTCGAGCTATCGAGCCGTTCGTTAATGTCTTCTAAGCTCAGGGCTTGGCCTGATTCTTGGAAGTCAGCGAGAGCCTCCACTGCCCGATCGTGAGCGAGTTTTAATCCCTCCAATGAATGAGGGGTTGTGAGGTTGAGGTCGGCAAGTTCTTGTTCCGCCTTAGCGAGTGAGTTTTTGCGAGTTTTGGCAGTTTCTTTCGCTTCTGAGAGCCCCTTAAGGTAGTCCTCATTCTCGAAGGTAATGAGAACCTCGCCGCCTTTGACCGCAGTTCCGTGGTCCGCGAGTTTCGTAATAGTGAAGGTTCTCCACTGCTTTGGTGAGATGCTGAAAGCGGTCGCATCGGTCGGGAGGAAAGTAGCCTCTACGGTCACGCTGGACTCAAGCGGGGCTGACACGATCGTCAGTTCTGCTGAGATCGCAGTGCTCACGAGGAGCGAAGAAAGAAGAATAGGTTTCATTAGAAAAAGGAGATGTTAGTGAGTGCGCTGATAGTTACCCTTACGAGCGAGGTAGAGGGTGCGATTTTTTTTAGATTTTTCGGAAAGGGGGGCGAGGTCGAGTGCGACATCGAACCCTGTCCTGCGAAGGGCTTTTTCTAAGCCTTGGATGGGGCGGGTCGAGATCAGGCCAAGGAGGCCGCCGTTTTTGAGGCGATTGCAGAACCCGCTGAGGATGGCTTCGGAGGTGATGTCCCAACGCTTTGGCGCGAGGGCATCGAGATGGTCTAGATCCGCGAAGATTCCTTGGCTGCCAGCATACTCGTTTGAGAGAGGCTCGAAAGGACCCGCGTTATCAATGTGGATCCGTTCGTCATCTAATGGTTGATCCGTGATGTGTTTAGAAATCCATTCAGGGAGAATTGCGGCTTCCGGCAGAACCACGAAGGAGGCCTTTTCCTGGGGGAGAGCCTCGCAAGCCATCTTGATGGCATGACCGAACCCCAATCCAAGGAAGAGAATGCGAGGCTGTTTCGCGGGGCGGAAGGGACGACTCATCAAGGTGATGAGGTGGCGCGCGGCATGACCGAGCTGAGTGCCATCGACTTGACGCCCCTCACATTCTAAAAAGTGGCGGTCATCATGCTCCATGAGTTCGAGCGTGAGCTGCGTGCAGGATTCAGTCTGAGCGACTGTGTTGCGAGGTTTCATAAATGAAGAAAAATCCCAGAGGACAGTAGGGTTCTCTGTTCTCGATGCGGAATTGACCAGTCGAAAAGTAAGAGATTGATCGAGTGAGGGGACTTAAATAGTGGGATTGTGAGGAACTTGGCCGAGACGATGCTTGATCATTGGTTCCGTATTAGTGAGTCCGGCTCCTTGTTCCCCAATGTATCAACCATTGATTGGGTGAATATCTTGGGCGAGATTCTCGTCGTAGCCCATGCAGACAGGTTGCCTCTTAATAAAGGCGGGCCTTGCTTATAGCTTTTAACATGGTATGATTATAAAATGATGCGAAATAAATCACTCTGGTTCTCACTGCTCGGACTGGGTGTCGGCCTATTTGTGGCCTGTTCCGCCGATCCACCCATCGTGGAATCGACGAGGCATTACTCTTCGTATCGGACTCCCAGCGGGAATGCGTATTCAGGGATCCAAAATCAATCTCAGAACTCGGGATATGGAACCTCTTATAATACCGGCCCGACGTTGAGCGCTTCTACCATTTTAAGTCAGGTGAATGTGAAGCGAGACCTCCTTCCCTACGGGGCTCGAGGTCGCTCGCGTAAGAGCATGAATCCGCAGTATATCACGATTCATTCCACTCAGAATTGGAGCGAGGGAGCGGATGCCAATCGACATTCACTGGCGCTGAAGCGCGGTGCCTTAGGCCGTCTTTCATGGCACTACACGACCGACGAGTATCGGGCCGTGCAGCACCTTCCCACGACCGAGCAGGGGAACCATGCCGACTATGATGGTCCCGGGAACCGCTACAGTATCGGAATCGAAATGTGTGAGCACCCGGGTAACAGCCGGAGTGCCACGCTAGAAAGAACCGCAAAGCTCGCAGCCTGGCTCTGCGTGAAACATAATCTGTCGGTCTCAAAGGTCGTGCCTCATTACAAGTGGCCGCGCCATGGCAAGAAGCCTCCGAATAAAAATTGCCCACACTTCCTGTTAGAAAACGGACGTCCAGGAGCTAAGTGGCAGGGCTTTTTAAGAGCCGTTGGCGTCTACCATCGTGCCATGACGGGGCGCTAAAATTCCTTTTGTATGGCTGCGGAAGAAGATGAGGTTTGGTTTCAATGCCAGCGCTGCACAAACTGCTGTA
>JALZWJ010000057.1 GCA_023300065.1 Akkermansiaceae bacterium | reverse complement strand
AGATAAAGAGGCATGAAAATTGGCGCGATCAAGCAAGCAATGAAAGTACTTACGATTCCAGCATAGCCGATCCAACGGGTTTTCTTGAAAAAGGCTACCACCCCAACAAGAGCCAGGAAGAAAAAGAGAGCGAGGAAGAAACCAACGAAGAAGAAAAACCAAAATCCAGTAAGAAAAAACTGTTCATTTTTATTGGTGTCGGTATTTTTCTAATAGGTTTGTCTGTTGGCGGCACATTATTCGCGGTCAAATTATTGTCGCCAGCGCCAGCGCCTGAACCAACCCCCGCCCCAACGCCACCTGCTCCAGTCGTGGAGACCCCCACGCCACCACCGGCCGCCGACCGCAATATTTCCGCGATCGACAACCTCATCGCCAATGCTCCCGACGTCGCGATCGACCCTGATCCCATCATTCTAAACCCCACTCCAGAGCCTCAAACCTCAACGCCCGACGCTCCCGCCCCAGAAGAAAACGCAGCCCCCGCGGATGACTTTCACGATGATCCCCTCATCATAGAGGCCCTCAAAGTCTTCAAAGGCCGCCTCATCTCCTAATTCGCCCTCACCCATGATCTACCGTCGTCCATGGCATCCCGTGCCGATGGTTTTACTCGCCCTATCCGTGGCGCTGCACCTCTTCACGGTCATCCTCTATATCCGGCTCCCGGGCCGCTTCGCCGCCCTCACCGTTTTTCCAATCTGGGTCTGGGGGTTAATCGGCCTCTTTCTCGCCGTCGCCTGCTTTCTCTTTTATCGGGCGCGGCTCTCCCTCATCACCACCCTTCTCTGGACCTTCACCATCCTCCTCCTTTCTGATGAGGCACGCTCGCTCGGCCGCCTCGGAGTAGCGCCCCTCCCACATGGTCCACCAGAAATCTATGCCGGGAGTCTACCTCTCCGTGTCATCACCCTAAACTGCGCCGGCCGCACGAACCCCAGCGACGCCATCAGAGGCCTCAAGCCGGACATCATTTTCCTGCAAGAAATTCAACATGCCTACCACCTCAAGCAAATGGTCCATGACCTCTTCGATGGTAAGGGAGACTATCGCTACGACCCTCAGAAAGGATGCGCTATCTTGGTCCGAGGCACTATAAATGGGGAGATAAAGGTCCCTAAATATCGCAGCCAACTCGTCTCCGTAGAGCTCTCCAGTGGCCGGAGTCTCCAGCTCCTCAATGTCCACCTTCAACCTGCGGCCACCAACCTCCGCCTCTTTAACCGCAGCTGCTGGCAGGAGCATACCGAGAACCGCAGGCTCCGTCAGATCGAGCTCTCCTACGCCCTCAGCATCTTAAAACAAAAATCCGCCTTCCCTCGTATTCCCGCCATCGTTGCTGGAGACTTTAATGCCCCAGCGAATGACGTGGTCTACCGTCTCCTCGAACCAGAATTCAAAGACGCCTTCGATGCAGTCGGCACCGGCTGGGCCAACACCTACCATCAATCTCTCCCCCTCCTCAGGATCGACCACATCTGCGGGTCAGAGCGCTTAGTCCCCATCCGCGCACGCACTTTTAAACTTGGAGACTCAGACCACCGGACCGTCGTCGCCGACTTCGTCTTCCGAAACTAAAAATCCGTGTTCGGCCTCTGCTTCCGCACCGAGACCCGCCCACCGCGCGCGCGCCGTATCGGCTCGAAGATTTGATCCGCCCCCGTTGCCTTAATTTCGCAAACCATCTCCATCAGCTCGCCCAGCCTCCCCTTCGGCCACCCTCGCTCCATGAACCAAGTGTAATACTCTGGCGGTAAATCAGTGATAGGCAGCCCCCGTGGCGGATAGTCCTTCGGGCCATATTTCCCAAAAGGCATATACGCCCCAGCGATTTCGCTTAAAAGATTGCGAAAGTCTTCTCGGTCAATCTCCGTAAAATCCATCATAAGCAAGTGTCTTGCATCACCACAGATTCTCGATAAAGTCATACCAATACCAACTTAAAAACATGGAACATACCAACCCCTACGCGAGTCCACACTCCGTCGCACAGTCTCCCGAAAACGTCCGGACTGAATTCTACCAAAAAACCTACCTCCACCTCGCGGGAGCAATCGGCGCCTTCATCCTTCTGGAAATGGCCCTCTTCAGCATCCCCGGCATCGAGAACACCGTCTTCGGACTTCTTCAGATCAAATTCTCTTGGATGATTGTTCTCGGCCTCTTCATGGGGGCCTCTTGGATCGCCAATAAATGGGCCGTCTCAGACACCAGCCGTAGCATGCAATACGCAGGACTGGGCCTCTTTATCGTCGCAGAAGCGATCGTCTTCCTCCCACTCCTCCTCATCGCAAAGTCCTTCTCCGGTCAGAGTAACCTCATCGGGCAAGCCGCCATCATCACCCTCGGACTTTTCGCGGGCCTAACGTTCGTCGCATTCACCACGAAGAAGGATTTCTCCTTCCTCGGCGGCATGCTCAAGCTCGGTAGCTTCGTCGCCATGGGACTCATCGCAGCCTCCATCTTCCTCGGCTTCGACCTCGGCATCTGGTTCTCTGGAGCCATGGTCCTCTTGGCTGGTGGCTCGATCTTGCGCCAGACTAGCAGCATCATTCATGACTACCGCTCAGACCAGTATGTGGCGGCATCACTCGGCCTCTTCGCCAGTGTCGCCCTTCTTTTCTACTACATCCTGAATATCCTGCTCTCGATGACTCGCGACTAGTGCGATTAACCTCTCCTGAAGAACCCGGCGCGGAACCTCCGCTTCGGGTTCTTTTTTTTGCCCCTTTTTTCTTCCAAGATACGTTTTTGACAAATCCCGCTCACCACCCCTACTATCCCGCCGACACCTATGAACACCACGAATCTCCTTTTGGGCACGACTTCCCTCCTTCTCGTCGTTGGCTTCGCCCTCTCTTTTGGCGGTTTAACCAACAGCCGCGGGAGTGATGCCAACCAAAAGAAAATCGAATCCCTCCGCGAAGAAGTCGCCAGAATGGATGCAGAAGACCACGCCATCGAGGTAGCGCGACTCCGCACAAACTCCACCCCTTACCTCCCCACTCCCGTGACTCCCGTGACTCCTATCGCGCCAGCCCCAGTGACTCCCGTCGCCGCTGAGCCAGATCCCATCTCGGAAGAAACCAAGGCCATCATCGCGTCTCAGGAAGAGAAGATCGAAATGCAAAAACAAGAGATCGACGCCCTCGCCAACAAAGCAGAAACACTGGAAACTGAAAACGAGGAGATTTTTGAAGAAAGAGTGGAGCAAGGGCAAGAGCAACGCATGGCTGCCTTCCGCGTGAAGAATGCCCTCACCATGGGAACCGTCACTTTCGCGAATAAGTCAAACGCCCTCGTCACCTTCGTCCCTTCCGCTAGCGCCAACTTCCAAGAAGGCCGGGTCCTCGCAGTCCGCCGTAATTCCGGCATCATCGGCAAGATTCAGATCGACCGCCTCGATGACAGCGGCGAGTACGTCGCCACCATGAGACCTCACGGCTACTCGCCAGATGGCTACCCAGACATCCAGCCTGGCGATACCATCATCATCGACCTCAGCAACTAAAAGCTGAGGCCTCTCTGGTAAGTTACTTCGCGACCTGCTCGATCCGCTTCGCTAGGATCGCGGCCGACTCGGTCTTCCCCAGCTTGACTAGAGCCTTCTGGTAGCCCTTCAAGGTAGCCAAGTGATTTGGCCGGATATCCAGCCCCTTCCGATAAGCACGGCCCGCCTTTTCAGAATCTCCCTTGCTCAAGTAAAAGTTGCCGAGGCGAAGCTGGAGCGGATAATCAACGATCGGAGGGAGGAGATTTGAGGGGCGGTATTGGCGATCTGCGGCGGCCCGATACCAATTCACCGCAGAACTCTTTGTCGGCTCCGGCTCTAGCTCTGCTAGCATCCCCTTTAGCTCAGCCACTCCCAGAGTGAGCGTATTGGTAGCACGGAGCCAACTAGAATAGGTGCTCGTCTTCTCCGCGACATCCTTACGAGCTTCCAGCGCCCGCACTCTCTGGATGAAGTCTCGATAAAGGGGCTCCCCATTTTTCTTATCCTTCACACTGACCGCGACCCGCACCCCGAGATAGAAAGCGAGGCAGTCACGGTAGAAAATGGCGAAAGACTCATCCTTGAACCACTGATCTTCCGAGAGCAGTTCCAGCATTTTTTGCCCCTCATAAAAGGACACCTTATCTGACCTCCCCATCATAATACGGGCCCCCGCAGTGCGCCCCTCCCAGAGAAGCAGCCCAGCCCCACGAGAAAACACACGCTTTTTATCAATCTTCACCAAGGCCAACTCACGCGCGATCTCTACCGCCTTGGCATGATTCCCTTTCGTTTCATAAAGATTAACTAGGTAGACCTTAGCTCGCACCCAGCCTTCGCAATCGAAGACGGACACCTTCTCTCTCGCCATGTATCTTTCGTAGAGAGTCACCGCCTTCTCCCCCGCGGCAATCGCGAGCGCCGCATTCCCGCAACGCGCCTCGGTGTGAGTGAGCATCAAGCGGAACGGCGCGTAATCAGGATGTAAACGGACTAACTTCCGCGCAACGGGAAGAACGTCCTTTCGCAAGAGCGCCCCATTGAGAGGAGCTTCGGCCTGGCTCGTGACCCAAAAAGACATGACCGAAACATCTTCAGGATGGGTTTCTAGAATCTTAAAAATCCCCTTCGCTGAATGACGTTGTCCCAAACGAGGTTCACCAAAATCATCGAAACCATCACGGAGGAGGAACTGCGAAAACAGCCGTGCTTGCACATCATTTGGGAATCGTTCCGAAACCGCCAGAAAAGTTTCTCCTGCACCCCGCGCGCCCTCGGTCAGAAGCCGCCCTGCCGCATGCGCATATCCAACCTCTAACTCTGACCACTTCTCGGCCTTCTCCTTCTGCTGCCACTCTAAGAGATCCAACATCCGAGCAAGCGCTTTTTGACGTTGCTCGAAGAACTCATGCTGGCTCCCAGCAAGGCTCATCGCGATCCCCCAGTAGGCCATCAGGCAATCAGGATCCAACTTAGCAGCCTCACAAAAATGACGATACGCCTCAAAATCCCACGAAGTATTCAAACGGGCCATGCCCTGAGCCACATGCTTTGCCGCGACATCAGAACTCGTGGAAACCGCCATGAAACGTCCGTCAATCGCATCCAAGTGAGAAGGCGCAGCCAGTTCAACCACGATAGGATGAATCACATCGCTCACTTTAAATTCTTGGCCGAAAAGAGAGCCAAAAAGCGAGACACAGAAAAGAAGGGGGATGAGACGGTTCACGCCCTATTCTTTAAAAATTAATGAGTCTTTGCAATCTCTCAGTCCACCATCCTCGCCAAGCGCGACTCTACCAGCCCTCTTATTTGTAAGCGGGAGAGATCACAACGGGCGTGCCTTCGCCTTGGCTCATCACCGCCTCAAATTCACGCTCTTT
>JALZWJ010000056.1 GCA_023300065.1 Akkermansiaceae bacterium | reverse complement strand
CCAGAGCAATTGCTCTGGGTTTTGTGATTGGTTCTTTCGAAAGGGGGGGCTGGGCTAGTGGGAGAGCATGCTTGCGGGGAGCGGTGCGAAAACCTCCTTAGAATCTGTTTTCATTTGAAGTTTGAAGGCTTTGCCTGAGTCCTTGCGGTAGAGTCGGAAGGGGTGCTTGCCGGCCTTCAATTTGATGGATTCCGTGATTGAACCGTTTGAAGTTTTGTAGCCCGCGTCGATGACGGTGGCATGGTGGATGCGGAGGAGGGCGTGGCCATCGGTTGCTAAGTTAAAGGTATAGGTGCCGTCTACTGGGACCTCCAGGAAACCGGTGACGAGGATGGACTCACCAGCGGGTGCGGTGATTTCTTCGAGACTTGCGGCGGCGTGGTTGGGCTCGCCCGCTTTTAGGTCATCAAGCTTTACGAGCCATGGAGTGGAGTTTTGGTAGGTGGAATAAGAAACTCCGGGCTCGGACGTGACAGAGGTGAGAGCGGGGACGAACTCTTGGTCGTAGGGGCGGCGGGCTTTGAGATCGGGCCGGCGGAGGCGGAGGACTTCCTCGTGCATCCGTTTTTGGAGGTTGGGGCGCTTCGAAGCAAGATTGTTGGTCTGTTTCGGGTCTTTGACGATGTCGTAGATCTCGAAGGGATCAGCGTGTTTCCTAATATTGTAGCGCACGCCGACGTGGTCGCCGAAGCGGATCATCTGCATCTGACGGCGAGTCCTGTTTTTCCGGTCTTTTTCAAATTCGGAGTATTTAGGGGTTTGGGAGCTGTTGGTATACTCGACGTAGACTTGTGAGGGTTTTTGTTCCGTTTGGCCGGTGAGGGTTGGGACGAGGGAGGTGCCATCGGAGCGGGCTGGTGCGCCGACTCCTGCGAGTTCTGCGAAAGTGGCGAGCCAATCGTGAGCCTGGCAGGGTAAGTCACTCACGCTTGCTTGCGGCATGCCGGAGGGCCAGCGGACAAGGGCCCCAGCGCGGATGCCGCCTTCCCAGACATCGCGCTTGATGCCATCAAAGGGGCCAAAGGAGTTAAAGAAATCGGGGCGATATCCTTCCGGGAGGTAGGATTCCTTACTGGGACCGTTGTCGGTGGTGAAGACGACGAGGGTGTCTTCATCAATGTTGAGTGTTTTGAGATGGGAAAGGAGGTCGCCGACGCAATCGTCAATGCGGCGTACATTAGTGGCGTAGCGTTGGTAGACGTCTGGCCAATTTTGTTCAGCGGTCTCTGGGTTGCCATCGTGATCCCAAGTCGCCTTGGCGTAGTCGGGGTGGGTGTAGCTGTCTTTTTTTCCGACAGCGGAGTTGATCATTTTCCCTTTTTCACCGAGCCATTTGAGGCCTTCTTTTGGGAAAGGGCTGGGTGGAAGTTGGAGAATGGCGTGGGGGGTATCGTAGGCGAGGTAGAGGAAGAAGGGTTTTTCAGGCGCCGCCTCTTTTTGGTCGGTGATCCATTTTTTGGCACGAGCCGTGAAGAGGTCGGTGGTGAAGCATTTTGCGAGGCCATCGGAGATTTCATTCTCGTTTTCCCAGAGCTGTTTTTTGTCTTCCTTTGGGTAGTGCATGTGGCCGTCTCTGTGACGGACGTAGCCGTGGAAGAAATCAAAGCCACGTTTGGTGGGGTATGCGGGCCAAGTTTGAGGGGTGTTGAAGCTGCCTTTGCTTTCTTCCTTTTTCTGTTTCTTCTTTTTTGGGTCTTCACCGCCCTTTTTTACTGGTTTCCCTTGGAGCCCCCATTTGCCGATGGCAGCGGTGGAGTAGCCAGCTTGTCGGAGGACCGTGGCGAGGGTGTGGTTATCGCCGAGCGCTTGGTCGAATTGGTTATCCCGGATATTGGCGTGGCCTTGGTGGACGCCGTGGAGGAGGGAACCTCGCGATGGTGCGCAGACGGGAGCGGGGCAGTAATAATGGCGGAGTTGTAGTCCTTCCAACGCCATTTGGTCGAGCTGGGGGGTGACGTGCCAAGGTTCCTTACGATCCCCGCTGGTCTTGCGGAGGTTTTGGAAAAAGACTCCGTAGTCTCCGTAACCGAGGTCATCGGTCAGGATGAAAATGATGTTTGGCTTTGGGGCTGCGTGGAGGCAAGTGACGATACTTGCGAGGATGAGAAAGATCTTCCGGATGCTCATGAAGAGAGTTTGATCAAATGAGGAAGAGAGAGGAACGTTTAAATGAGCATATTCGATCTTGTTGAATTGGAATGAAATAGCATGTTTCTGCTGATGTCATGAAATCGGATGGAGCATTGACGATTTTAGGCGAAATACTCACTCCTGATTTTTTTTGGTGTAGCGAATTTTCAGTCCTCTCGGATTCGCTAGAAGTGAGACTTATCTCATCGTAGTTGGAAATTACATGCTACTTTCTGCGTCCTCAGATGGGGTTGAAGCGAAGTGTATGAAAGCCTTGCGTAAGTTTGTCGTAGCTGCGGAGTCTTATGAATTACCTCGGTTTCATCAGTATTTGAAGAAGGTGAAAACTAGGCTTGAGTGGTAGCGATCTTGATATTGATCACGTCGATCTAGTCGTGTTTTTAGCCCTTCTAATTTCCCGTTCGATGATCCCTCCGAGGACAAGAATGAATGTCGCTGGAGCTTTGGCAGATGCCCTAAACGGGTCTGCTTGCCGACCTTACATGAGTGATGTGAAGGTGATGACGGGGGAGGGATGTGGGCTTCAGCCTACGAATGGTGGGGTGACGCTGAGGGGGGATCGGATTTATCGCGGGGTGGAGGGGCTGGGTAGCGGGGTTTAGGTTGTGCGAACGGACTGAAGTCCATTCTCCGCAGGGGGTTGCTAATCGTGTTTGGTGGGGCGGTTGAGGTGCCAACGGACTAGGTTTTTGGCGTCTCGGGCAATGAGCATGAGGACGGGGAGGAGGAAGAGGGTGATGATGGTGGCGAAGAGGATACCGAAGGCGAGGGAGGCGGCCATGGGTTTGAGGAACTGGGCTTGGACTTCCTTTTCTAGGAGGAGTGGGGCGAGGCCGAAGAAGGTGGTGAGCGAGGTGAGGAGGATGGCGCGGAAACGGTTCGCCCCGGCTTGGGCGAGGGCCTTGGTGAAGGGAGTGCCATCGTCGCGGAGGTCAGCGATCTGGCAGACGAGGACGAGGGAGTCATTCACGACGACGCCGGAGAGGGCGAGGATGCCGAAGACGGATAGGATGGAGAGGGGAATGCCGATGAGGTAGTGGCCAAGGATCGCCCCGATAATGCCGAAGGGGATGACGGACATGATGATGAGCGGTTTGACGTAGCTGCGGAGGGGGATGGCAATGAGGATGTAGATGAAGATGATGGAGAGCGCGAACCCGGAGAGGAGGGACTGAATCGACTTATCGCGTTGTTCAGCTTCGCCACCCTGGCTGATCGAGAGGGCGGGGTATTTGGCGAGCATCTCGGGGAAGTATTCGTCGGTGAGTCGGGTTAGGACCTCATCTGACGAGATGAGACCTTTGTCGACGGAGGCCTCGACAGAGACAACGCGTTTATTGTCGTAGCGCTCGATGGAGGCAAGGGAGTCCGAGTAGGTGGTTTCAGCGACGACGGAGAATGGGATGGTGGTGCCATCGGCCTTGCGGACGTGCATGCTGCGGAGGGTTTCTAGCGAACCGCGTTTTTCGATCGGGTAGCGGACCATTACTTTGACTTCCTCGCGGCCACGCTGGACGCGCTGGGTTTCACGGCCGAAGAAGGCGTCCCGCACATTGGTGGCTAGGTCACGTTTTGTGAGGTTTGCAGCTTGTCCGGCAGGCGTGATGGAGTATTGGATCTCGGGCTTGCCAGAGTCAAACGAGTCGGTGATTTCGTAGACTCCGGGGTAGGTCGCCATGATATCTTTGAGGTCATGGGCGGCTGCTTGAAGTTGTTCTAGGTTCTCGCTTTCGAGATTGATGGAAAGGTCGCCACCGGGAGGTCCGGCTTTGGCTCGGAAGGTGAGGGCGCGGGCCCCGGCGATGGGTCCGATTTCGGTTCGCCAGTCATTGACGATTTGGAGGGTGGGAAGGAACTCACGGGTGGTGGAACGGGTGAGCTGGGTGACGATGGAGGCGGTGGTGTTAGTGCTGGCGGAGATCTGGACTTCGATGAAGGGATTGTGTCCAAATTGTTTCTGGTATCGTTTTCCGAGTAGCGTGGTGGCGTCTGCGATGCGTTGGGCGTTTTTATGGAGATACTGGACCGATTGCCCCTGCTCTAGCTTAAGGTTTGCGGTGGCATTATCGTTATAAATATTGGGGAAGAAAACGAAGCGGAGTTGGCCAGAGGGGAAGAGGCCGATGGTAAGAATGAAGATGGCAATGAAACCTGCGAGGACGGCGTAGCGCCACTGGAGGAGGGTGCGAATGATGGGGCTGTAGACGTGAACGATGAGCCAGAGGAGCCCGCCCGAGATGCGACTTTGGAAGAAAACCCAGGCCCCTGAAATGGGGTTACGCGGCTTCTTGTGGACATTGATATGTGCGAGGTGGGCGGGGAGGATGAGCTTTGACTCGATGAGGGAGAAAGCGAGGCAGAGGACGACCACGGTAGCGATTTGGCCGAAGACACGTTTGCTTGGGGCCCGTAATTGGGTTGACCGGGCCATT
>JALZWJ010000055.1 GCA_023300065.1 Akkermansiaceae bacterium | reverse complement strand
GAACCGATCATGATAGGACCTCGCCCAAAAAGCGCCTCCCGTGTGATTCAACTCATTAATCTTCCGCGCCGAACGTTTCTTCCAGGCCCCCACAATCACCCCCAACGCCCAACCGGGCTTCGGCGTGATCAAAACGTGCAGATGGTTCGGCATCACCACAAAGCTATGCAGGTCATATCGCTCCTCCCTCCCATAATGCAAAATCTCAACCATCACCTCACGAGCCCCAAAAGAACGCAGAGCACACGCGCCAATCCCAGCGTCCAAGGATTGCTCAATTCCCATTGAAAACCTCCGATAATATTCCTCTCCCACCGAGTCATTCCACGGTTTTGGATGGACCCGAAGCCAGTTCTCCCGATCACGTTTGACCCGACGCAGAAGGGACTGAGGAAGAGAATCAGCAAGCCGAAACGTGATGAAATAACTCGCCCCCTCTTGCTCCAAATGTGGAACCTGATTTTCAGTCCGCACCGTTTCCTCACGGTCGTTGAAATACAGCATCGTTTGGTAGAGGTTTTTCATATGACAATCACTAAGAAGACACTCTCCAGAGTGTCATTCCTTACGGAATCCTTAGCAAAAACGAAATTTCAAGACACGACACTTTGGAAAGTCCCGACAGATCTCGATACCTCCCCCACAAGGACTCTAGCCCCCTCCACTCCCAGCTTCCTATCAATCCCCACTCAGCTCGAAAAAAACCTTTTCACCTGAAAAATCCCGAACAAGTTTGGCGTTCTCGACGCTTTCTCACGCAGACGCACCGTAAATTAAGACCCCATGATTGAAGTTACCGGCCTCACCAAACGTTTCGGCTCCAAGCTAGCCGTAGATGATCTCTCATTCACCGTCCAGAAGGGCGAAGTCCTGGGCTTCCTAGGACCGAACGGCGCCGGCAAGTCCACCACCATGCGGATGGTGACCGGCTTCCTCCCCGTCACGAAGGGCAAGATCGAGATCTGCGGCACCTCGATGATTAAAGACCCCATCGAGGCGAAACGCCAAATCGGCTACCTCCCCGAATCCGCCCCTCTCTATAATGACATGACGGTGAAAGGCTTCTTAAAATTCTGCGCCTCCATGCGCGGCCTCAGCGGAGCAGCTCGGCGGGAAGCCGTGACCAAGTCGATCGAGACCTGTTTCCTCGAAAACGTGGCCCGCCAATCCATCGGCACCCTTTCCAAAGGCTACCGCCACCGCACCTGCCTCGCTCAATCTCTCCTCCATGACCCCGAGGTCCTCGTCCTCGACGAACCGACCGATGGCTTGGACCCGAACCAAAAGCTCGAAGTCCGCAAACTCATCAAAAACCTCGGCAAGGAAAAGGCCATCCTCTTCTCCACTCACATTCTTGAAGAAGTCGCCGCCTCCTGCACCCGCGCCGTCATCGTCGACCAAGGCACCATCGTCGCCGATGGCACTCCCGAGCAGCTCATCCATGAAGGTGGAGGCTCTCTTTATAATCTCTTCCACAAAGTCACCTCCTTCGAGACCCCAGCGGCCTAAGTTCCACTCACCTGATCAGCATGAATACCTGGACCATCTTTAAACGCGAGCTCACGAGCTACTTCACGCAGCCCACCGCCTACGCCATCGTCATCATCTTTGGCCTTCTCTCCACGCTCCTTGCCTTCACCATCGGAGGTTTCTGGACGATCGGAGACGCCAGCCTGCACGGCTCATTCTTCCGCTTCCATCCCCTCCTCCTCATGATCCTCGTCCCAGCAGTGAGCATGCGGCAGTGGTCTGATGAGCACTCCACAAACACGATCGAGCTCCTCGGCACCTTCCCCGTAAAGCTCCGCAGCGCCATCTGGGGTAAGTTCATCGCAGCCGCCCTCGTCTGGGCCCTCGCCCTCGGACTCACCTTCCCCATGGTCGTAGCCGTAAACTACCTCGGCACCCCAGACAACTGGACCATTGCCTCCGGCTACCTCGGCAGCTTCCTCGTTTGCCTCACCTTCCTCGCCATCACCACCCTCGTCTCATCCTTCACCCGTGATCAAGTCGTCGCACTCATCGCCTCCGTCGCGCTCTGCTGCATCCTCACCATCTTAGGTTGGGAGCCCGTGATTAACGAGATCCGCCGCTCTGGATCAGACACCGCGGTCGACGTCATGACAAAGCTCGGTATTTACAGCCACTTCTTCGAGGCCACGCTTGGTAAAATCTCTGTCACCAGCCTCCTCTACTTCTTCGGTCTGATCATCATCTGCCTCTCCGGCACGAACATGGTTCTCAAATCACAACGTTCCTAATCTCCTCCCTCAATTCCACTTTCATCACTCAGAAATCATGACTGTCTTGAAATACCTTTTTCTCCTCCTCAGCATCGCCGGGTTTGTCGCCTTTGGCCTCTCCTTCGAGAATCCAGAACTCGCTCCCTACCGCTGGCCCCTCCTTTTCGCCGCCATCGTGCTCCTCACCTTGACCCCAAACAGCCGGGTCATCCGCGCGGCCTTTGGCACCCTGATCTTAGCGACCCTCGTCTTCTTCGTGACCCAGTTCCTCTCGGACCTCCCCTTCGCGAATAAGAGCATCGATCTCACCGAGGACAATCGCTACACCCTCACCGAGGGCACCCGCGCCATCCTTGGCGACCTCACCGAGCCCGTCACCATCAACTACTACGTCACCCGTGACGTCGATGGCACGCCTGCTTCTTTCAAGCGCCACATTCCGCGCGTCGATAGCTTCCTGCGCGAGATCAAGAGCCTCGCCAATGACGGCCTCGTGACCCTCAACTTCATCGACCCCGAGCCAAACACCGATGAGGAAGACG
>JALZWJ010000054.1 GCA_023300065.1 Akkermansiaceae bacterium | reverse complement strand
CCCGTCAAGCCCTCCCGCTCCTCTCCTTTTCTCTCTCCGTCTCACTGATGCAGGCCGGCAGGCCGACATACTTTTTCAGCTACAACAGCAGACAAGAAACCTCGGCGTGGGCCTCGGCGTCGCGCTTTGCTTTCTCGATCTCTTCATCGGAGAGGCCACTGGAGCCCTCGATGGAGATTTTCTGCTCTTTTCCGGAGTTGTTATCCTTCGCGGAGACGTGGAGGATTCCGTTGGCGTCGATGTCGAAGGTGACCTCGATTTGAGGCATGCCACGAGGAGCGGCATCGATCCCAGAGAGCTGGAAGTTACCGAGGAGCTTGTTGTCTGCGAATAGCGGGCGTTCACCTTGGCAGATGCGGATATCGACAGCGGGTTGATTATCGGCAGCGGTCGAGAAGACCTGTGATTTTTTAACCGGCACGGTGGTGTTGCGGTCGATCATGGAGGTGGCACGGCTGCCCTCAGTCTCAATGGAGAGTGTGAGCGGGGTGACATCGAGGAGGAGGACGTCTTTGACATCTCCCTGGAGGACGCCGCCTTGAATGGCAGCTCCGATCGCCACGACTTCATCCGGGTTAACACCTTGGTGAGGAGTCTTGCTGGCGAGTTCCTTGGCCGTATCAACAACCTTAGGCATGCGAGTCATGCCACCGACGAGGACGAGTTCGTCAAGCTCACCCGCGCTGACGCCGGCTTCCTTAAGACAGTCGGAGACGGGCTTCTTGGTGCGTTCGAAGAGGTGGTCGGTGAGCTGCTCTAGCTTGGTGCGAGTGAGGCTGAGCTGAATGTGCTTTGGCCCGGTGGAGTCAGCGGTGATGAAGGGAAGGTTGAGGTCGTAATTTTGCGACGAGGAGAGGGCAATTTTTGCTTTCTCGGCTTCTTCCTTAATGCGTTGGAGGGCGTCTGGCTGACCGGAGAGGTCGATGCCTTCGTTCGTTTTGAACTCAGCGACGATGTGGTCGATGAGTGCATTATCCCAATCGTCACCACCGAGCTGGGTGTCACCGTCGGTCGCGAGGACCTCGAAGACGCCGTCGGAGATCTCTAGGACTGAGATGTCGAAGGTTCCACCACCAAGGTCATAAATAGCGACTTGTTGGTCGGTCTTGGAGTCCAATCCGTAGGCTAGTGAAGCTGCGGTGGGCTCGTTGATGATGCGGCGGACTTTAAGCCCGGCGATTTCGCCAGCGGCCTTAGTGGCGTTACGCTGGGAGTCGTTAAAGTAAGCAGGAACGGTGATGACGGCTTCGGTGATGGTTTCACCAAGCTTAGATTCGGCATCGGCCTTGAGCTTACCGAGGATGATCGCGGCGATCTCCTGTGGGGAGAACACTTTCTTTTCACCTTCAACGTCGACCTCGATGTGAGCATCGCCATTGGAGGCTTCCACGATGTTGTAAGGGACACGCTTATCTGCAGCAGTGAGTTCAGAAAACTTACGACCGATGAGGCGCTTGGCAGAGTAGACGGTGTTTTTTGCGTTGGTGACGGCTTGGCGCTTGGCAGCTTGGCCGACGAGGCGCTCGCCATTTTTAGCGAAGGCCACCACTGAAGGAGTGGTGCGTGCGCCTTCTGAGTTTTCTAGGACAGTGGGTTCGCCACCTTCCATGACAGACATGCATGAGTTGGTGGTTCCGAGATCGATTCCGAGGATTTTAGCCATAATTCTATTTTTCTAATGAATGGGTTTTCAAAATGTCGGGAGTTGCCCCAACGATTATTTCCTTCTCTATGGCAGGTGCTGTGCCACCTGTGGAAACGTTGAACTGACGGGAAACTGAGTGCGTCAAAATAAATCAAGCGCGTCGAAATGACGCGCTTGATAGAGACTAGAGCGTCAAAGTGACGCGCTAGCGCACGGTTTCTTTTGCTAGTCCTTTTTCGAAGAGCTCATTTCCCTCGAAGAAATCCTCTTCGAGATTAGGGGTTTTTGACCTCGGTCATGGCAAGCGTGCCGATTGCCTCGCAGGTCATATTATCGGCAAAAATGAAAAGGACGTTTGGCTTCTCGATCGCCGAAACTAAGGAAACGCAAGCTAAGACGGGAGCGATGATACGCATGGTTCAGATGATGCGCAGGAATGTCGCAGATTTTGATCCTTAACATTCACTTTTTTCACTGCTACCACTTTGCCGCAGTTACAATACCTTTATGAGTCGAACCTCGTCACCCACGATCAGCCATCGGCTCGAGTATAGCCTTTATCGGGTCTTTGAATGGTCATTGAGAATGATGTCACTCGAGACGACCTTTAAATTAGGCGCGCTGGTGGGCCGACTCGCGCACAAGTTCCTCCCCTCTCGGAGACAACAGATTTTACGAAATCTCACTTACGCCTTTGGTGAGGAAAAGAGCTTGGAAGAGCTTAAAGAGCTGACCGCAGAGGTCTTCGAGAGAACTGGCGCAAATTTCCTCTCATCCCTCCAAATTCCGTTTCTTAATGATGAGGAAATTTTGAAACACCTCACTTTCGAGGGGCTCGATGACCTCATTCGCGAGAGAAAAAAAGGTGGCACCGTCATGGTGTCCCCCCACATGGGGAACTGGGAACTCTTCGCGCAGGCCATGTTCCTGACAGGCGAAAGCGACAAAGTGGGAACAGACGTTGGCACTCACTATCGCCCGCTCAATAACTCATTTATCAACGCGGTCGTGGAACGCCGCCGGAAAAAGCGCGGGCTGCGGCTCTTTCCCAAACATACCTCCACCCACCGCCTCATCAGCTTCGTGAGAGAGGGCGGTATCCTAGGAGTGTTGGCCGATCAACGAGTGGGAAGCCGAGGAGCGGCAGGCACTTTTTTTGGTCGCCCCACCACCCTCTCCCCTCTCCCGCACCTCATCGGGAAACGGAGTAAAGGCCAACTCATCGAGCTGTCTTGCCAAACAGTGGGAACCGGTCAGTGGGTGATTAGGCTCAGCCATATCCCGGAGTTGTCGGCACAAGCCTGTGCAGATACACTAGAGGCCGCGTGGCGCAGATCACCCGCCGATGTTTTTTGGTTCGAAGACCGCTGGCGCATCCAAGGGAAAGACCCGCTTAAATTCCTCGATAAATACACCGAAGAAAGCGGCGTAACCCGCCCCCTCCGCCTCGTAAATTTTGCAAATGGCCAGGGAGCGCTCCCCCATCCGGACTGGCTCATCACACAAGAAGTGGCCTCGATCGACTTCGAACTCGATGACGAATCAATTTCTAGAGCTCTTGAAACAATCGATCAATCTGGAGCAACCCCACCAGATCTATTCGTATGCCACGATCACCACAAAGCACGGCTCAAGAAACTCTCGCGTAAAATTCAAATTCTGTCAGCCTCTCCAAAAATTAAACTTTCTAATATTCTTACCCTATGAAAATTTGCTGTATCGGCGCCGGCTACGTTGGCGGACCCACCATGTCCATGATCGCACACAAGTGCCCTGACATCCAAATCACCGTCGTTGATATCAACGAAGACCGCATTGCCGCTTGGAACAGCGACACCCTCCCTATTTATGAAAAGGGTCTGGATGCACTCGTCCAAGGTTCGCGGAACAAGAACCTCTTCTTCACCACAGACGTCGACAAGGGAATCGCCGAAGCAGACATCATCTTTATGTCGGTCAACACCCCGACAAAAACCTACGGAACCGGAGCTGGTAAAGCGTCCGACCTAAAATACATCGAGCTTTGCGCACGGAAGATCGCAGAAGTCTCCACCTCTGATAAAATCGTGGTGGAGAAGTCCACGCTCCCCGTCCGCACCGCTGAGACGATCCGCACGATCCTAGACAACTGCCCTTCCGATGTGAAATTCGAGGTCCTCTCCAACCCCGAATTCCTAGCGGAAGGGACCGCGATCGAAGACTTGATGGACCCCGACCGCGTATTGATTGGCGGCGCTGAAACACCCGAAGGTCAAATTGCCATCCAAACCCTCGTCAACGTCTATGCCCGCTGGGTTCCGCGTGAGAGAATCCTCACCACTAATGTCTGGTCTTCCGAGCTCTCCAAGCTCACCGCGAATGCTTTCCTAGCCCAGCGGATCTCCTCCATCAATGCCATCTCAGCCCTCTGTGAAGCCACCGGAGCAAACGTCGATGAAGTCGCCGGAGCCATCGGGACCGATTCCAGAATTGGTCCTAAATTCCTGAAATCCTCCGTTGGATTCGGTGGATCTTGTTTTCAAAAAGACGTCCTCAACCTCGTCTACCTCTGCGAGCACTACGGCCTCAGCGAAGTCGCCGATTACTGGGAACAGGTCATTAAAATGAACGACCACCAGCGCAGCCGCTTCGTGAAACGCATGGTCCAAACCCTCTTCAACACGGTCGCGGGCAAGAAAATCGCAATCCTCGGATTCGCATTCAAAAAGGACACGAACGACACACGGGAATCCTCCGCCATCTACATCTGCCGAGACCTCCTCGAAGAACAAGCTGAGATTCACATCTACGACCCAAAGGTCACCAAAGCACAAATCTGCCGAGACCTCGGAGTGGAAGAAGACAACCCCCTCGTCCACATCGCGACCTCCGCCGAAGAAGCCTCCAAAGATGCCCACGCCCTCGCCATCCTCACCGAATGGGATGAGTTCAAGGACCTCGACTTCGGCGTAATCTACCAAAAAATGCTCAAGCCCGCCTTTATCTTCGACGGCCGGAACATCCTCGACCTAGAGGCCCTGCGCCAAATCGGATTCGTCGCGCACGGCGTCGGCCGTAGCTAAAATCGCATGACGACTATCCGAAAAGTCACTTTTGCAGGGGCTGTTCAAGGACTCGCAACCGAGTCCCTTCCGGATGATCTTATCGAGCAACTTCAATGGGACATGCCGGGCACCATTCTTAAGCGCGGCTCTCGCTCCACCGTGACTCAGACCGACCTTCAAGCGCTGCCGATCGTCATCAAACAATACAAAACACTCGCTCTCCACCGCCGCCTCCGCTATGCGCTGACCCGCTCGCGAGCTCGCCAAAACTGGGAAACTGGCCAAGCCATGGCCGACCTAGGCCTCCCCATCGTTCGCCCCCTTGGCTTTTTCGAAGAAACCAATTTTCGAATCCCCCGTCGCGCCCTCCTCATCGCGCCCTTTCAGAAAGGAATCACACTCGACCAATACCATGCTCCTGACACCCTCGCGCCGAAACTGAGGGAAATTTTTCAGACCATGGCAAAAAATCGAATCACCCACGGTGACTTGAAAGCGACGAACATCATTATCGATCAAGAAGGACGACCCCACTTCATCGACAATGACGACGCCTCCCTTCACCACTCACAAAGACGCTACGAAAAGGCCCGTCAAAAAGACGAGAGACAGTTTCTACGCAACTGGGAATCCGACCCTGCGCTCCACGACCTCTTCCGCAACCTCTTCCGCTAAGCCCACCCTCAATGAACCTCGGAATCTTCCTCCAACATTACTTCCCCTATGGTGGACTCCAACGTGATGCCGCCAGACTCGCCCGTTGTTCAGATAACTTTACCTTGGTCGTCTCCACCTCAGAAAATCCGCCAGCTGACCTCAAGCTCCTCAGCCTAGATTCCGGCGGCATCGCAAATCAAAAAAAACTCTCACGCTTCAGCCGCGCCTGCCAAACACTCGACCAATTCGACAAAAGCATCGCCTTCAGCCGGGTTCCGGGAAGTGACTTCCATTTTTGCGGAGACCCTTGCTACAAAGAAAAATTCACCAAAAGCAAACCCGCGATCGCCGCCCTCCTCCCCCGCTACCGCTTCCTCCTCGACAATGAACGTCGTCTCTTTGGGCCGGACTCCTCCACCCATATTTTCTTCCTCGCCGAGACAGAAATCCCACCCTTTCAGGAGCATTACAATATCCCATCCTCGCGCTACACAGTCCTCCCTCCTTGGCTCGACAAACCACAAGTCACCCGAGGTGAAACCTCCCCCATACATAAGGAACTTAAACTCCCGAGAGAAACACCCCTCCTTCTCTTCGTCGCCTCTAACTACCAACTCAAGGGGCTAGACCGTGCCCTTCAAGCATTCGCGCAGCTCTCCAACGAAGCTAAAAATTGCCACCTCGTCATTTGCGGACAGGACGATGCCACCCCCTTCAGAAAACTGGCTCACTCGCTACAAATCTCCTCACGCACTCACTTCATGGGCTCGCGCGACGACATCCCAGCCCTCATGGCTCACAGCCAACTCCTCATTCACCCAGCCCGCCAAGAAACCGCTGGCATGGTCCTGACGGAAGCCCTCGCCCACCAACTTCCAACCCTCTGCACCTCCCTTTGCGGATACGCCACCCATACCACCGAGGCCGGGTGCCTCACTCTCAGTCACGATCCTACAACCCAGGAAATCGTCACCAAGATTGAAGAGTCCCTCTCCCGCCGCGACACCATCACTCCAAAAATCAAGGCCTGGGGCGCTCAGCCAAATCGCTATAAAACAGCCGAGCTTATGCTCGCAAAAATCGCTCAGGCTCATTGAGCTGGGAACAGATCCCATCCTGAAATTTCTGCCACTCCTCGGCACTCAACACCCCAGGATCACACTCCTCATTCATCCTCACGATGCGTGACCAAAAAGACTTCTCTACCTTCGCGGCCCCCTCCTTTACCTCCACATCGATCCAGCAAAGATTCCCATCTTTGTCCGACATGACATTTCTAAAATGGAAGTCCACAAACAAGATTCCGTGATTCGCCATCACCGCTAACTCACGCTCCAGATTTCTTAAAATCGTAGCGCGTAGCGGGCCCTTTAGCGCCTCACTCACATCCACTACCTCCCCGACATAACGGTAAATCAAAGCCGCCTCAAACACCCCGCTCCCCGGATAAAAATTGAGCACTCCCAGAGGCTCCGGCGTGATCAGCCCCACCCTGAGTAAGCTCCTCATCGAGCGATCCTGTTTGTGAGCCTTCGTTTGCTTGAATAGGATCCGGGCCCAACCCAAGAAAAAACCCTTCGCAGGAAAGGCCTTCGCCACCTCATCCTCATTCATTCGGACTAACAAGCCACCATTGGTCTCATTTCGATGAATAACTTCCCAGTCTTGCAACCAAGTGGATGATGAAACAGGCACTCAAGAGTGCAGAATTAGTCACACTAAAAAGCAAGGGAATTCCCCCCCGAACATCGCAGATGCAACACGAACTTCCCATTGCCAAGCCAAGCTCTCAGTGCCATTCTCCAACCATCGTGGAAAGCGCTCGACTTAAAATAAATCTGATCGCTCGGACCAATGGAGTCGGCTTAGACCGAGACGTCGATCTCGTCGCCGAAATCCTAAAAGAAGCCGGACATGAAATCACCAGAAGCCACTGCCGTGACGCCCCCCTATGGCACCGCTGGAGAATCGGCTCCGCACGTTTCGACTTCAACATCTTCATGGAGCGGATCTTCCCCCGTTGGATCTCACACGCCTCACAGAACATCATCATCCCGAATCAAGAACGCTTCCCCGAGCGCCACCTTCAACTTCTCAAAAAAATCGACCACATCCTCTGCAAAAGTCGCCACTCCCTAGAAATATTTTCAAAACACCACCCTTCCTGTCACCTCTCAAGCTTCACCTCAAAGGACCTTTACCAACCCCAAGTCCCCTTCTCTCAAAACACCTTTCTTCACCTCGCCGGTCGCAGCACCTTAAAGGGAACCGAAACGATTCTCGCGCTCTGGGAAAAGCACCCCGAATGGCCCGAACTCCTCCTGCTCCAACACAAAGAAAACGCCCCAAAATCCGTCCCCCCGAACGTCACCTTGCGCACTGACTACATCCCCACCGATGAACTCAACCGCATCATGAACACCCACCGCCTGCATCTCTGCCCCTCCCTTTCTGAGGGCTGGGGCCACTACATCGTCGAGGCCATGGCATGCCAAGCCACCGTTCTCACCACCGATGGCCCACCCATGAATGAACTCGTGACCCCTCAACGAGGCCACCTCATCAAAGTCGCCTCTCACGATGCTCGCCACCTCGGGACAAACTTCATGGTCGATCCTGCAGACCTTGAAAAAATCATCTCAGAGCTACTCCAAACATCCTCACAAGACCTCCAAAACAAAGGCCTCCTCGCCCGAAAATGGTTCCTCACCAACGACCGTAATTTTCGCGAAAACCTCCCCCGCCTCATCAAGAGCCTCGCTCCCTAAAACCCAAATCAGAGTTCAGCAACTGCCCTCCATTCGCCGTCTCAAACCATGACAAAAATCATCCAGCTCAAAGACCGCCAGCACCTCGCGCAAGGAAACAGCCGGCTTGTCTTTCGGCACCCCGAAAACTCCGACTACCTCATCAAGGTCATGCGACCAGACAAGATCGATGAGCGCTTCGGATCCGGTGCCAAGTGGTATAAAAGACTCCGCCGTCTCGGTAAATACCTCTCTTACCATCGTGAGATTGAGGAATTCCTGGCGGTCCATACCGCCACCGATCAAGCCCCCCCTTTTCTCCAAACCATCATCGGCTTCACCGAGACAGACCTTGGTCTTGGCCTCATCATTCTCGGCGCCTTTCAGGAAAACGGAGACCTCGCCCCCTCCCTCGGTCATCTCCTCAAAAAACACCGTTACGACAAAAAAATGGAAGCCGCACTCGAAGCCTGCTTCTCAGAAATCCTCGCTAGCCCCGTCATCATCAGCGACCTCAACGTCGGCAACTTCGTCTACCTCGAAGAGCACCAGCACTTCATCATGATCGATGGCCTAGGTAACGCCAACCCCCTCGGATTCAAAGCCTTCAGTAAACGCTTAAACCGCCGAGCCAAGCTCAGACGCTTCGCCCGTTTCCGTGAACGGATCGAGCGCTATAAAAAGCACTATCAGCACCCCACTTAAGCCGACTCTCCATTACCCGCTATGGATACCATGAAATCACAGCTCGAAAATTTCCGCTACCGCGCGGATGTTGACGGCCTCCGCGCCCTCGCAGTCATCCCCGTCATCTTTTTTCACGCCTCCCTCGGCTTTCCCGGCGGTTTTGTCGGAGTCGATATCTTCTTCGTCATTTCGGGTTACCTCATCACCACCATCATTGCAAAAGAAGTTACCCGTGGTGATTTCCAAATGAAGAATTTCTGGGAACGCCGCATCCGCCGTATCCTCCCCGCCGCCGTGGCCATGGCGGTCCTCGTCCTGATCGCCGGAGCTTTCATTCTTCTTCCCTATCAGTTCGAAACCCTCGGGAAATCTTCTCTCGCCCAGACCTTCATGGTCTCGAACTTCTATTTTTGGCAACAAGATGGCTACTTCGCAGCCCCCTCGGATTTTGAGCCACTCCTCCACACCTGGTCCCTCGCCGTAGAAGAACAATTCTACGTCATCCTCCCGCTCATCCTCCTCTCGGTCACCAACATCGGCACCGTCAGAGGCGCCCGCTGGATCATAATCCTCTTCATCATCTCCCTCGCCTGGAGCATCTACGGGGTCGCCTACTATCCAGCGGCCACCTTCTACCTACTTCCATCCCGCGCCTGGGAACTCCTCCTCGGATCCATCATCGCGATCGTTCCCATTAAGCTCCCCAAAGGCCGCCACACCCAATCCATCCTAAGTTGGGTCGGCCTCACCCTCATCCTTGTCTCCTTTAGTTCCTACTCCCTCCTTACTCCCTTTCCCGGCCTCGCAGCAATCCCACCCGTCCTCGGAGCCGGACTTCTCATCCTCGTAAATCGTGACACGCTCACTCTCCCCGGGAAGCTCCTCAGCCTCCCTCCAGTTGTCTTTATCGGGAAGATTTCCTACTCACTCTACCTCTGGCATTGGCCTCTCCTCGTTTTTGCAAAACACCTCTCCTCTCATGAAACGCCACTCCATCTCAGATGGATCCTCGTGGCAGCCTCATTCATCATCGGCTACCTTTCTTGGCGTTTCATAGAGACTCCTTTCCGGAAAAAATCTCTCCTAAAAGGCCGACAGAAGGCCTTCAAACTCTTCCTCGTCACCACCCTCGTATTAGGAACCATCGGAACTATTATTTACAAAATGGAGGGACTGCCAAAACGCTTTGGAAAACAACTCCAAGCCATCGCCTCAGTAAAGAATGAAGAGCAGATCGTCAAAGACACCAAAACAATACGCCAAACCGGTGACCTCCCCCTCCTTGGACCCGTGTCAAATGACAAGAGGATCCTCCCAGTCCTCATCTGGGGAGACAGCCACGCTGGCATGATGCTCCCCTTGATTCGGGACCTCTGCCAGGACCGCAAGGTCGATCTCCACTACGCCGTTCACGCTGCCCATCCTCCCATTCTCGATACAAACCGCGCCCCCCACCGCCCAGGCGTGGCAGCCTATAACGATGCCGTAATGGAACTCGTCACACAAAAACGGATCAAAAAAATCATCCTCATCGCACGCTGGAGCAAATATTGCAACGCAAGCCTCGACTTGCGATCACCCGCCATCACTGATCGCGAGGGCTCAGACAGAGACCCCACCGAAGTCTTCGAGACCTACCTCACCAAGATGATCAAAACCCTCCACGAAATGGGAATTCAAGTCATCATCATGCGCCAAGTTCCCTACCAGAAACGTAATCCAGTCGAGCTCACCTTCCATGCTCACCGCCTCGACCGCGATGATGATCGCCTCGGAGTGACCAGCGCAGAAGCCCGCGCGCATCACGCCACCGCGAACCAAATCTTTGACCGCTTACCAAAAGATCAGATCACGATCATCGACCCCTCACCCTACCTCGACATGGAAAATGGCCACACCCGTATCCACGTCGGCGGCCTCCCCATCTACTCCGACGAAAACCACCTCGTCGCCCGTGGATCGCGCCTTCTCCGTCCGATCTTCGAACCGATCTTCGACAAATTTGAAAAGCCTTAGGCCTCCGCTCGCTCGGAAATGATCCGCCCCTGATCGAGCTCGATGACCCGGCTCGCAATCTTCGTAGTGCTGAGACGATGCGCGATCAGGATCGTGGTCCGGTCTTTGATTAAATCCTTCAACGACTCTTGAATCAAAGCCTCACTTTCATTATCGAGAGCACTTGTTGCCTCATCCAGAAGGAGGATCGGCGCGTCTTTCAAAAAGGCCCGCGCAATCGCAATCCGCTGGCGTTGACCTCCCGAGAGACTCGTTCCTTTCTCAGAGACATTCGTGTCATAGCCCTGATCTTGATCGAGAATAAACTGATGGGCATTCGCACGCTTCGCAGCAGCCTCAACCTCCGCATCACTCGCGCCGGGTCGGCCCAGTAAGATATTTTCTTTAATCGTCCCGCTAAACAAAACTGAAGTCTGTGAAACCAGCGCGATATTATTTCGGAGGTCCTGCTTCGCCCACTCTTTCACATCCTGCCCACTCACTTTTACGGAACCAGAAGACGCATCATAGAAGCGCGGGATCAGATTAAATAGGGTCGATTTTCCTCCACCACTCGGCCCGATCAAGGCCAAGCATTCACCCGCAGGAACAGTAAGATTAAGTCCCTTTAAAACCAAATCCTCACCATATCCGAAAGTGACATTCTCAAAGCAAATC
>JALZWJ010000053.1 GCA_023300065.1 Akkermansiaceae bacterium | reverse complement strand
AACAAAATCACCATGCTCGCCTACGCCAACCCCAAAAATCGGAAAGACGAAACCCAACGCGCCGACGGATACGGCCTCAGCCGCTTCAACAAAACCACCGGAGAAGTCACCTTCGAATGCTACAAACGCTTCACCGATACCACCAAAGACCAAGACGCCCAATTCCCCGGCTGGCCACTCTCCTTCAACTCCCGCGACAACGACGGCCGCACCCCCACCGGGCACCTCGCCTACGACGTCGACCTCAAAAATCCCGTCGTCCAAGTCATCAACGAAACAACAAAAGAAATCCTCTACACCACCCGCCTGAAAGCATCCACTGGCAAGCTCCCCGTCTACTCCGCCGACCCCCACACCATCAAAGTCGGCACCGACAAACCTAACCGCACCTATAGATCCGGTCTCACTGGTGAGTAAAACTCAATACCAGTTTGATAGAGGTCCGGTTTTATTTTTCCACCTTAAGAGGAATCGCTAATACTGCCGTCATTAAATCCAACGACTGCGGGATGGTGGTTTGTTCCGCGCTCCCTTATAATTTTTCGAAGGTGGCGTCGAAGGTCGCTTTTACTTTCTTCTTCTCGATCTCAGGATCAATCTTCTGCAAATATTCCACAGCCGCGAGGTCGTCACCTCGCTTCCGGTTCTGCCGGGGTTCGAGCGCCTCGATCAATACGGCTTCCAGCGCAGGGATGAGCTTCGCTGCCATAAAAGCGCCCGTTAATAAACCGAGTTTCCCAGACTCGGCAACCGGCAAAAGTCCGAACCACGAGAACCTGTCCCACCTAGCTGACAATCGATCAAGAGTGTGCTCGTAGAGCCTTTTACCAAGTGGGCGATCCGTCGACCGCCCGACGTAGCGAAACGAAGCCCTAGGATCGCCCCCCTACGAAAGAGGCATCCGACAGAAGCGACTTTCCCGCTATAATTCCTAATCCCACGTTTGACATCATGTATTTTTAAATGTTAGACAAGCAAATGCATGGTGTTGATCGCAATCTGAAATCCAAAATTCTAGAACTTCTAGAAAGCTTCCCTGCGGTGGCATTGCTCGGCCCACGGCAATGTGGAAAGACCACTCTTGCTCTCGAAATTGCAGAGCAAAGGAACAAACCCAGTATCTACCTTGATTTAGAACGGTCACGAGATCTGACAAAACTCGATGATTGCGTCGGGTATCTGGACCCGTTGGAGGACCAACTTGTTGTCCTCGACGAGGTCCAAACTCGCCCCGCCCTATTTCCAGAGATTCGCGGACTCATCGACAGCGGCCGCAGAAAGGGAATCAAATCGGGACGTTTCCTTTTCCTTGGCTCGGCTTCTTACGAATTACTCAGGCAAAGCGGAGAGAGCCTCGCAGGAAGGATCGCCTACCTCGAACTCACTCCGTTCCGCCACAACGAGATCAATGCTGACAAGATCGACCGCCTCTGGAATCGCGGAGGCTTCCCCGATAGCTTCCTCGCACCATCCGAAAAATCCTCGCGGGAATGGCGGAGGAATTTTATCGATACCTACCTCGCCAAAGATCTAGGACTTCTCCAGAAAGTAGGACCTCTCCCCGCGATGCGTGATCTCCTCCAGATGACCGCGCACCTTCACGGGCAGGTTTTAAACGTCGCCCAGCTCGTGCAATCTCACGAGTTCACCCGCGCCGCAATCAACACCTACCTCGATCTCTTCGAACAAACCTTCATCATTCGCCGCCTCAAACCCTACTTCACGAACGTAGGGAAACGTCTCACCAAGAGACCAAAAATCTACCTCCGTGACAGCGGCCTCCTCCACCAACTCCTTGGAATTGAAGACGAGGATACCTTGAGAGGCCACCCCGCTCGCGGGGCAAGCTGGGAAGGCTTTATTATCGAGCAAATCATCTCCCTCCTCCCTGACTGGGAGCCATCCTATTACCGAACCTCAAACGGCGCGGAGCTCGATCTCCTCATGACCCGTGGAACCAAACGTCTCGCCTTCGAGATCAAAGCCTCAGTCGCGCCTTCTTTGACCAAAGGCTTTCACACCGCTCGCGCCGATGTCAAAGCAGAGAAAGTCTTTGTCGTTTCTAGGACCGATGAAACGTGGAAAACCGCAGACGGAGTCACTCACACATTCCTCGCAGACCTCGAAGAAGTGCTCTCCGAATTCCAGTAATACCAAGCGGTAACTATTGTGAGAAGTGGGGCTGGACCCGGAATGACGAGCATCACACTTAGAAAAATCAGACAAGCTACGTAATTTCAAAATGAGAAAAAGGAAGACCGGGTCCCCACTCTCAGATCTCAAGAATCACTCGACCCCTTAGGCCTCCACCACCATCTCCATCTCCCGCACCAAAATCATCTCGTTCATGCGCCACACCTTGCCCAAGCCCGCCCCAACACAGTAAATTTGGAAACTCCCCATCGATGGCGCACAGGGGGCAGTAACGATTCGAAGGCTCCCAAACCATTCCGATGGCCAACAGCAGATTGAACTCGAATGTTCAACTGTCCCGGATGGAGTTCCCATGACATCGGA
>JALZWJ010000052.1 GCA_023300065.1 Akkermansiaceae bacterium | reverse complement strand
ACAGACCCCTCAGCTAGCAGGGAATTAGCGATCACTGATATTGTATATAACTTAGAAGCGAACACGGTTACCCTGACATGGAACAAATCTAGAGCTTTGTCCTACATTGCCACATCCTCGCTCGACCTGATCGACTGGGTCAATGAGCTAGACGATAGCATCGATGACTCAAAGGACGAGATCCCCGACGACGGAAACCTTCTTACCGTGACCTTTCCACTGGTCGGTTTAGAGGGCCAGGACCGCCTCTTTTTCCGGATCGAGGAGGAATAGAGAATGATCACTCCCAACACCCCCTCCGGACTAGCTCGGACTAGCCCAGCGGGGGAAGTTGAGTCTCGTTCATGGAGGCGGTTTGGAGGACTGTATTGAACTTGTCAGTGGAGTTCCAGCCCTCGGGGGTGTCGTCGCTTGGGGGCATGAGCAGGCCTTGTCCTCGCGCTTGGCGTCGCCACCCATAGTGGGTGGGGAGACTGATAGCTTCTTGCTTGGCGAGATCTGGAAGAGAGAGATGTTGGGCCATCTTGACGATGACAACGTCTTTGCGCCCTTAAGGGCATCGTTTCAGGGCTGCCTTGCTTTGATTGCCCGTCGTCGGAAGTAATTCTAAACTAAGAATTACTTTATGACTCTCCTTCCCAAAGCCTTCTTTTTTCATAAAGAAGGCTTTTTCGTTTCCGTAATTTACGAATACCCAAGCTCTCGAACAAGGGGATCCAATAGAGGTAAATGCGGGTCCAAGAGCTCCCCGTATCGCTCCCATTTTCTCACCGCAGTCCGGTAGACAGGCTTGATCGCATCTGCATAGGTCGGGGAAAAAATGGTCCGTTCTTCGTCCTTCAGATCCAAGGTTTTTTCCTCCCAAGGGAGCCCGAGAAACTCCACCGCTTTCTTCGCCTCACCATCAGTATTTTTCACCAACTCCTCATAGCGAACCTCAAGCCAGCCATCAGACAGGACCTCCCTCAGCTTGATCCAGACTCCCATAATATCTTGATAAGATCTCATCACATCCTCCACCCTCAACCAAGACACATTCGACGTCACGACGCCCACTGGCTGCTGGTAGCAACTCAGGCAAACATCCCGTGGATCTCGGATGAGAATTAAAGATTTCATCTCAGGAAAAAAGCGCAGTGCTACCCCGAAGAAGTGGGTAAGCATCGGGTTCTTATCTAGGAGCAAACGATTCTGAAGCCCTCCGCTGAGGTATTGTTGAGCCGATTTTTGATAATCGCTTCCTGCCTTGCGTAGCTTGGCTCTTGAAACTCCATCAAGGAAACCAGCATCAAACAACTCCGGCTTAGCCCCCGTCCCGCCAAAAACTGAGCGGAACACCGAATTCTCCATACAGCTAGTCTCCTCCAAACTTACGAGCTTGCTGTGTCGATCCAAAATCGTCTCAAGTAAAGTTGTCCCACTCCTAGGGTGACCAGCGAGAACGCTAGGTTGAAGGAGATCACTTCCTTGATCTCGCCAAGACTTAAGTCGTGCTGGAGTCAGCTCTTCTGTCAGCTTTCTGATCAAGGATGCTTTCAGCTCGAAGGCTTCTCGGGCTGTTTTAATCTCGCTAGAATAATTGACCTCCATCCCTTGCTTCGAGGCCTGCCAGACCTGCGCTGCACTGGAGAAATCTCCCATCTTATCCAGGACTTTAGCGAGCTGATGCCCCGCCTTCCAATGAATCTCACGGTCGGTCAAGCCACTCTGCAGCAAGTCAGCCAGCGATTGCGCAGCATCATCTAAACGTTCTTCCCGAGTCAGGAGCACGGCTTCTCTAAAACGAGCGGCCTCTGATTTAGGGTCAAGTTGAAGTGCCCGCTCTATGCATTGCCGGGAATCCTCCAACCGACTCTGACGTTCTAGCACCTCAGCGGACTTCAACCAAGAGGTCGCGGATTTTGGGTTCAACTTAGAGACCCTTTGATAGCTCAAAAGTGATGTGTCGAGACAACGCATCGACCCCCTTAAATCGCCTGCGAACAGAAGGAGTTCCTCGTTATCAGGAAATCTCTCTAACAATTTACACAAACATTCTTCGGCCTTCTCAAACGCAGGAAAACTTGCATAGCTGGAAGCCAGATCCGTGAGCAGATTAGCATCAGTCGGCCATTTCTTACGGGCCTTTTGTAAAAGGGCTACCGCTTTCGAGTGACTGCCCTCCATTCGAAGTGCATTCGCCTGCTCACGTAGCTTCATGATTCGATCTTGCTCCAGCATCTTTGTATCTCGCGTGTCGTATAGAAATACGGGCTACTTAAAAATGGCCCGACACGATTTTTACTAAACAAACTCTATCCGAGTAAACCTCCTATGGCTGTCGAGAAATTCAAAAAAATTAGCGAACACAAAGTCATCGCGGATGACTTCTCCATGACAGGCACTTTTTTTTCAAACACTGGTAGAGAAAGAACGCTTGTGCACACTGAAACGACCTGATTTGTATATGTAACACCATCGCAAGAAAATATTATGAAAACCATGTTCAAGGGAAAGCGTGAGAAATTTACCCGCACTGCAATATTAGCGACGCTCCTCTTCCTCTCCTCTCTCTTTGTAGGACAAGCCAAGGCTCAACAAAACCTCGTAGGAAAAGAGGCGATTGATCATCTAAAGAGTGTCGGCCAATACGAATCACTAGACGAGGCAATTCACACCGCACAATACAGCATGCTCAAAGTTGCAGGTGCTCCTGAAAAAGTTTATGCTCAAAACGCAAAGCATGGCTTAAATGCGACCTTCGACTCTAAAGGACTCCATCTAAATGTGCCCAATAAAGACAAGGGTAGTTATCAATCCAATTGGCGTTTGGAATCCGCCGGTGGAGCGGAAGTGGCGACGGGCGAATTACGACGCGATGGCCAACGCCTCGAGATTTCACGACCGGGCTTAACCGAGTGGTTTGTCAACCGCCCGACCGGACTAGAACATGGCTTCACGCTGGAGAGTCGCCCAATGGAAGCTGGAGCAAAGCTCCTCCTATCTATCGCGGTGGAAGGAGACCTCATCATCTCGGTAAGAGATAACGGGCAACGGGCAGAATTGCAGGATAAGGAAACCGGACTCAAGGTGCTGGATTATGATAAGCTACGCGTCTGGGATGCCACAAACAAGGAGCTCCCAGCACGGATGGCCGCAGCCCAAAATGGGGAAAAATTACAACTCGAAGTCGATGATGCAGGAGCGCGTTACCCACTGACGATCGATCCGACCTTCACTCAACAGGCATTTCTGAAGGCAGATAATCTTGAATCAAACGATGAGTTTGGATTTTCCGTCGCAGTCTCTGGAGACACCGCAATCGTTGGTGCGCGAAGAGAAGATAGTAGCATCATTGGCGACGGTAGCGACAACAGCGGATCTTTTGTAGGAGCAGCCTACGTCTTCGTTCGGGATGGCGCGACATGGAGCCAGCAGGCTTTTCTGAAGGCTCCCAATACAGGGAACAATGACGAATTTGGCACCTCGGTAGCCATCTCTGAAGACACCCTAGTCATTGGATCTGTAGGAGAGGCTAGCCGCACCGTAGATGATCCTGATGACAATACTTTGTTCGGAGCAGGAGCGGCTTACGTCTTTGTCCGGAACGGAACGACGTGGAGTCAGCAGGCTTTTCTGAAAGCAGACAATGCGGGCTCTAGAGACAGGTTCGGCGTATCTGTGGCAGTATCTGGGAACACGATCATCGTCGGAGCAAATGAAGAAGACAGCAGCGCCACTGGCGGCGGCGACGACGGGAGCGCTACCAATGCAGGAGCTGCCTACATCTTCGAGCGGAGCGGCACGACATGGAGTCAGCAGGCTTTTCTAAAAGCAGACAATGCCGGAGCTGGAGACGAGTTCGGCATCTCCGTGGCGATTTCAGGGAGCACTGCCGTCGTTGGCGCCAATGAAGAGTCCAGCAGCGCAGATGGCGGAAGCGAAGACAACAGTGCCGAAGCCGCAGGAGCCGCCTATGTGTTTGTGCGAAACGAAACGTCATGGAGCCAACAGGCTTTCCTGAAGGCAACTAATGCAGATGAGGATGATGAATTCGGGATCTCTGTGGGAGTCTCGGGAGACATCATCGCCGTCGGAGCAAACAGAGAAGACAGCAGCCTGAGCGGAGGTGATGCAGACAACAGTGCCTTAAACTCAGGAGGAGCTTATGTTTTCGTGCGCAGCGGAGAAACGTGGAGTCAGCAAGCCTTTCTAAAAGCAGATAATGCGGAAGAAGGAGATCGATTCGGCACCTCAGTCGCATTATCTGGAAACACGCTCGTCGTCGGAGCATCTTCTGAAGACAGCAGCGCAACAGGCGGCGGTAGCGACAACAGTGAAACTGTCTCAGGAGCGGCCTATGTCTTCATGCAGAGTGGCACAGAGTGGACTCAGGAGTCATTTTTAAAGGCCAACAATGCGGGTTCAACCGACACTTTTGGTGCCAAAGTAGCGATCTCTGGTAATACGATTATCGCCGGGGCAATACGAGAAGACAGTGATCTGACAGGTGGTGACGATAATAGCCAGAGCTCCTCTGGAGCAGCTTACGTGTTCAACGTATCTATTATTGAGCCATTGGAAATCACTGGAATAGAAGTCGATGCAGAGTTAGACGCGATTTCTCTTACTTGGCGTTCGCTTCCTAATACCACTTACCGAGTGGACTTCAGCGAAGATCTCATCACTTGGGAAGAAGGCCTAGTGACTGGGATCGAGAGCGATGCAAATGGAAGTGGCTTTACTACTGAGACTATTGACCTGAGTGAGCTTACTCTTAATGGCCGGCCTAAGTTGTTCATACGTGTCGTCGAGGAATAAAGACATCCTAGACCTGACGAGCGACTTTCGAGAAGAAGCCCTCGATCATTGTAGATTCGGCGGCGTCACTGCATTCGGGGGCTTTTAGTTTCGGGCAGATTTGGGAGTCTGGGGACCTCTCCGCTTCGCCTCGATTCCTGCCCCATCTCACCCCGCCCATACCGTCTCGAGAACATTGAAGACACAGGAATAGAGAGATATTCCCCCTACCGTATGCCTGGCATACTTTTCTTGGATTCGGTAAATTTCACTTTTAACAGGTCTCATTTTTTTCTAATGAAGGGGTTAGTAATCACATGCTTAGCGTATTTAAAATAGTCCTTAGGCTAGCTCATAAAATCTCATTTGATGACTTACCAAGTCAGTTTCAGAAATGGGCTAAGAAAACAATCGCAAACCAGGAAGGTTACATCAGGTGGGAGAACAAGGACTCCTCAACCCAGGGAAAACTTTGCAGTATTTCAGCTTTGGAGCTCGTTAGGGTTCTGCTGTCTGATCATCTAGATTTAGCTAGAAACACGATCTTTGGAGTAGAATTCACAGGGTTGGACTCTGATGTGGCAATTAAACTAAATTTATCGCGGATCAATTTAAAATCATCTTTAATCCTGAAAAATTGTAGGCTTCCAAACGTAACTATCAATTTAACAAAAGCTACTTTGGGTGATCTAGACTTCCATGGGAGTGAAATCAAACTACTAGAAGCTACTAATCTTACTTCCCGTGGAAATTTGAGTTTTGGAGGGGGGGCTAAAAAGTGTTTTCGATCTTCTGGAGGCATAAATCTTGAAAATTCTTTTGTTGGAGGAGTGATTGATTTGAGGGGAGCTAATCTAGGGGGGGATATAATCACCGAATCAAGCGGTCATCCTGAACCTTCAATTTCTCTGAAAGCTCAAAGGCTCATTTGTAAAAGTTCTCTATTGATAGGCGATGGTTTTGAAGCTTCCAATCAGGTTAATTTAAACGATTCCCGGATCGAAGGATCAATCAATGCTCGGGGTGGATTTTTTACTGCCGGGTCAAGGATTGGCAACTTAGTTCCGAGGACAGCTTTAAGTATCAAGCGCTCAAAAATTGGTGGGAGTTTACTCCTAGGGGATAAGAAAATCTCTAAGGAGATGAAGGCTCTCCCTGAATATGTCGAAAACCAACAGGATTTTTCTTTTGCCTCTTTTGGATCCGTAAATTTAGTTAACACCGAAGTTGGGGGGATTTTAGATCTCCGACGCTCTTGGATTAAGTCTGTCGACTCATCTTTAAATTGGTCAAAGGATTTTGGAACTCCTGAGCCAGCAGAAGAGAGATTAGATATGGGTGCCTCTCTTTACGCTCGCGGCTTCAAGTTAGGTAAAACGTTGGTTATTTCTAATTCTCAATTCGATGGAACGATTTGGTTTGATGGTGCTGAAATTGGAGGGCTTTTTAGTATTAGTAATACTAGGGTTTCTGGAGTTAAGCGTGGAAATAGAGGGGTAGAAATGAATGTGAAATATTTTTCAGAATCCTTAGTTTTAACTGGCGTCAAAATATTTAAGAATATCGAAATCTACAAATCAAATTTCATAGGATCTTCAGTATTTTC
>JALZWJ010000051.1 GCA_023300065.1 Akkermansiaceae bacterium | reverse complement strand
CTCAATGCCGAGGTGATCCATGAGGGCGATGACGTGGTCAGCGAAGGAGTCGAACGAGAAGGTGGCGGGGTCGAAGTCCATGGAGTCACCGTGGCCAGGGAGGTCGGGGGCGATGAGGTGGGTGTTTTCGAGATGAGGCAGGCCGGAGGTGGTCTGTGCTGCGCCAGCCCCGAGGCCGTGAAGGAAGACCAGGGGCGCCGATGTTTCGGAGCCGAGAGTATGATATGAGAGGAGCATGTTTTAACGAGAGAAGTGAAGGATTGAATAATGGACGAATGGGCGTGGTTGAGGGGCGCTAATGGGGGCGGGGGATTTCGAATTGGTCGGCGGTGCGTGCGTACCAATCGGGCGAGGCCATGCGGGCGAGCGGGTGGTATTGGTCGTTGTCGAGGTAGCCTTTTTCATCCATGAGTCCATCGCGAACATGAACGGTGTGCACGATGCCGATGATGAGGCGGTTATCCCCGATTTCAAGAGTGGAGTGGCGGGTGCATTCGAGGGCGACGGGGGCCTCAATAATACGGGGGACGGAGATTTTTTCGGGGGGGGTGGTGGTGAGTTTGTGTTGGGCGAGCTCATCGGTGCCGTGGGGGAGGGAGGCGGAGGTGGCGACCATGATTTGGCTGAGGGGCTCATCAACCATGTGGACCACGAAGTCGCCGGTTTCGCGGATGTTACGGGCGGTATCTTTCGGGGTGTGACGGTCTTTATTACCGGGGGCGAAGGCTACGATGGGGGGATTGGAGCCAAAGACGTTGAAGAAAGAAAATGGCGCGGTATTGGGCCGCCCATCCCGGTCGCAGCTGGTGATCCAGGCGATGGGGCGGGGGGTGACTAAGGAGGCGAGGATGCGGTATCGATCTCCGGGGGAGAGTGAGTCCATGTCAAAAATCATTGGGCAGATTGTGTCGTGGATCATGAAAGCTGCAACTGGGATTTTTGCGGGAGGGGGGGATTGTTTCACTGGGCCGTGGGTTGACGGATCGTGGTTTTCTGTTAAGCACTGGGAAGTGTTAAGAAAGATCACAGCCTCTTTTTTTCTCACAGTCATGGCTTTAGTCATCGGGCTGCACTCTCCTGTGCTCGGGTATTGTGCGGCTGAGGGTGAGGTCTTTTTGGGGGAGCACGTGGTCGAGACGACTTGTGATCATGGTTGCCAACATGCGCCAGATTTGGTCGAGGTTCCTTGCGAGGAAGAGCATGAATTTGTAACGGTGGACCCCGGTGATTTTCAATGGAGCCCGTTGATGATGACCGCTCCTCCGATTGCGCTGGTTCCGGATGACATCGAGCTCGTTCTGCGCCCGGTCTTTTCTGAAAATGCTCCGTTTGTTTCTGTGATCACTTCTGTGAATCCGCCTCCGCCTGATGTGCCGATCTTTCGGCGTGATGCTGCGTTGAGGCTCTGATTCTCGTTTCCTGCTCAGCGGTCTTTACCGCTTTTGAGCCATCCCGATCGCGTGGCCAATCTGTGGTCCCGTTTTTTAATAACTCCGGCCTTTTTTTGAGCCATGAAACGATTTTTGATACTCCTCCCATTGACTCTCTGGTCCTGCGCCGATGATGCGCTGACCTCTCTCCCCATCATTCCAGTCCGCCCGCCCGCTGTGGTGGAGACGGCCTTGAAGACCGCCATACCCACTTCGCCAGCTGAGCTGGAGGTCTCGCTGGAGAGTCTCCCCGGCCAGGTCCGAGCGAGTAATCTGAGCCTCGCTGCGGCACGTCAGTTAGTGGCCGAGGCGCGCGGGAAGCTGAAGGGGGCAGGCCTTGCCAGTAACCCGGAGCTTGAGGTGGGGTTTGAAACAAACCGCCGCTTCCATGACTTCATCTTTACGGTGGGGCTTTCAAAAAAATTCCCCCGTACCAATCGCCTCCTCATCGATAAACGTGTTTCGCAAATCCTCATCCAAGCCGCGCAAGCAGAGGTGAAGGACGCCGAGCGCCTCCTCGTGGGAAAGGCTCGGTTGGTGGTGGTTGAGGTGCTGGCTCTCCGTCAGAAACGGTCCCTCATCGCCAATCAAGAAGCGAATGCGACGAAGCTCACGGCATTCCTCGAAGAGGCGGCGGCGAAAGGAGAAGCCTCCGTCTTAGATGCGGGGGTGGCTCTTTTGGATGCGACTCGCTTGCGAAATCAGGCGAAGAAAATCGAGATTAAGGAAGTCCTCGCCATCGCAAAATTACGTCCGCTTTTGGGGATGAAACCGGAGGGGAAGCTCACCCTCACGGGTTGGCTTCCCGAGCCTGAATTACCGATGATGAATGTGACCCGCTTCCGCCGTCCAGACATCGAGGCGGCGCGGCTCCGGGCGCGCAGTGCGACCTCGGTTGCGGATCTGGCACGTTCTAAGCGGCTCTCTGATATCGAGGCTGGTGTCTACGCTGGGGTGGGGCGGACGGAAGATGAGCCAAATGGCTTCGAGGCCGAGCGGATCTTAGGCTTCCGTTTTAAAATCCCCCTGGGCGATAATCCGGCAACGGTGGGTGACATCATTTCCTCAGAGGCCCGGGCCGACCGCCTCGCCATCGGCTCGCTCGCGCTGGAGCAGCTTGCGAATGCTGAGGTCCACGCCGCCTACGCCGAGATGCGGGAATGGCAGACTCTTGCCGAGCAGATCAAGTCCCGCCTCCTCCCACTCGCCGATGATCAGATTAAAAAGACCGAGGAAGCCCGCGCGAATGGGCAAGCAGCCCTGCGCGAGGTCCTCCTCGTCAAGGAGCAAAAGCTAGCCTTAGAAACCTCCTATCTTGAAGCGGTGCGCGACTTCCATCTCGCCTACGCTCACTACCTCACCGCCACTGCTGAATGAAAATCTCTCTCCTCTTCCTAGCCTCTCTCATGCTTCTCCCTGCCGAGGAGGAGCGGGTGAATCTCAATGCCACCTCGATGAAGAATCTCGGCATCGAGACCTTCACCGCCACTGAGATGACCTTTGAAAGCACCTTCTTTGCGATTGGCACGCTCCAAGAAATCCCAAGTAATCACAGTGTGGTTTCAAGTCGGATTGCTGGGAGAGTTGTCGATTTAAAGGTGATGGCGGGGGACCATGTTTCGGCTGGCGATGAGGTGCTAAAGGTGGAGAGCCGCCAACCCGGTGGCCCGATTATCACACTCACTGCGCCTGCCTCGGGCATTGTGGCGGAGAGCCACGTTCGCCTTGGTGAACCGGTCGATCCAGCGAACGAACTACTTGATATCCTAAACATCTCCGAGCTCTGGGCCGTGGCGCGGGTTCCGCAACAGGAGGCTGGGAAAATCGAGATTGGCACAAAGGCTCGCATTCAAATCCCCGCGCTGAAGGGCGAGACCATCCAAGGTGAACTCATTCGTTTTGGCACGCATGCGGATCCCTCTTCTGGAACTTTTGACGCCATTTTCCTCATTAAAAATACCGACCATAAGCTCCGCCCTGGGATGCGCTCTGAGTTCTCCATCATCACGGCAGTGCGGGAAGATGTTACGGTCGTTCCCATCGAGTCCGTGCAAGGCGATCTCACAAATCGCGTCGTTTATGTGCAGGACTTTGACCTGCCGAATTCTTTTATCAAAGCACCTGTCGTGACAGGTGAGACCAATGATCAGTTCATCGAAATCAAAGAAGGTCTCTACGAGGGGATCGATGTCGTAACGCGCGGGGCTTACCTCCTCGGCTTTGCGGGGGGCGGGAATCTCTCGCTCAAGGAGGTCTTAGATGCGGCCCACGGCCACGTGCACAACGAGGACGGGAGCGAGATCACGGGAAATGAGAAAAAGGAAGCCGCTGAGGTGGAGGGGCATGATCATGACTCCCAGCCGCGCAATCGCTTCCTCGTCATCATCTGTGTCATCCTCGGAGTCCTTCTCGTCCTGTCGGGAGGGCGCCAATTTTCGCTCGAACGTCAGCTTCGCAAAACACTCTGATGTTAAATCAACTCATCCAATTCTCCCTTGCGCAGCGGGCCCTCGTCATGGGGATCTCGCTCATCGTGCTGGCACTGGGATACAATCGGGTGCAGACCTTGCCGGTCGATGTCCTCCCGGATCTGACAAAGCCTACCGTGACGATTTTGACGGAGGCGCGCGGCCTCTCGCCCGAGGAAGTGGAGACTCGCGTCACCATCCCGATGGAGCAAGGTCTGATGGGGGTCAATGGCCTCAATCGCCTCCGGACTCAGAGTGATATTGGGCTCAGTGTGACCTACGTAGAGTTCGATTGGGGGACCGATATTTACGCAGCCCGCCAGTTTGTGCAGGAGCGTCTCAGCGCGATTGAACTACCGGAAGGAGTGACGCCTTACATGACGCCCGCAACCTCTCTGATGGGAAATATTATGCTGGTCGCCATCTTGGATCCCTCTGAGGAAATAAGTCCGCAAGAACTCCGCACGCAAGCGGATTGGGTCGTGGGGCGGCGCTTGCAGTCCATCACGGGCATCGCGGAAGTCCTGCCGATGGGTGGCGGGATTCGCCAAATTCAGGTCCAACCGGATCCCGAGCGCATGCTCGCACTGGGGGTGACTTACGATGAACTCCGTACTGCTGCGAAGGAGGCGGTGCGTAATACAACGGGAGGATACATCGAGGGCGATGCACAAGAAATCATGGTGCGTAACCTCTCCATGACGACGGATCTAGACCGCCTCGCGATGACCACGGTCCGGCACGATGGCTCCCGCCCGCTGCGGATCAAAGACGTGGCCAAAGTGGTCTGGGACACCGAGCCGATGCGCGGGGATGCTGGCGCTGAGGGGCACCCAGCCGTCGTGCTCTCGATCACTAAGGCGCAGGGATACGATACCTTAGACCTCACTGATCAGCTCGAAAGCGCGTTGGCTGAACTCCGCTCCACGATGCCGGAGGGCGTGGAGCTGCTGGTGGCTTACCGGCAGGCTGACTATATCAATCTCTCTCTAAATAACTTAAAAGATGCGCTTTTACACGGAGGGATCATGGTGGCGCTCGTCCTCTTTCTCTTCCTGCTGAATTTCCGCATCACGCTCATCACGCTGACCGCGATCCCGCTCTCGCTGGCGATCTCGGTGCTCGTCTTTTCCTTCTTCGATCTGGGGATTAATTCCATGACGCTCGGCGGCTTCGCGGTCGCGATCGGGATGGTGGTGGATGATGCCATCGTGGATGTGGAAAACGTCTACCGCCGCCTGCGCGAGAAGCCGAACCAGCCGCGCTTGCCTGTCATCGCGGCGGCTTCCTCTGAGATTCGTTCGTCCATTCTTTACGCCACGGTCCTCATCATCTTGGTCTTCATCCCGCTCCTTTCGCTTTCGGGGGTGGAGGGCCGCCTCTTCGCGCCCATTGCCTATGCCACTATTATTAGTATGGCGGCCTCGTTCGTGGTTTCGCTCACCGTGATCCCGGTGCTCTCGTCATTTCTTCTCAAGCCGAAGCCGGACAAGGTGCACCGAGATGGCTTTATTTTGGTTCTGATTAAAGGGGTCTTTGAGAAAGTCTTCCTCCGTCCGGCGCTCGCCCAGCCCTTCGTCATCATGGCGCTGGCGGCGGTCTTAGTGGCGGCAGGGGCCTTGGTTTATCCTGAGATGGGGAAGAACTTCCTCCCATCATTCCGCGAGCCTACCACCGTGATCGCGACGGCGGCGAGCCCCGGCACTTCGCTGAAAAAGATCAACCAAATCAGCCACACCGCGATGGACTTGATCAAGCAAATCCCCGAGGTGAAGCATGTCTCATACCGCGCGGGGCGGGCCGAGAATGGCGACCACATCGTGCCGGTCTCCACCGTGGAATTTGAGGTGGAATTTGAAGAACACTTTGAGCGAGCTAAGGTGGAGGTTTTGCAGGATCTGAGCGATGCCATGAAAAGCATCCCCGGCACCTTCTCGGCCATGAGCTCGCCGCTGGGGGACCGCATCGGGCACATGCTTTCGGGCGTGCCGGCGAAGATCGCGATCAAGATCACGGGCCCTGATCTGGATGTTTTACGGAAGCTAGGCCAAGAGGTCACGGAGGTTGCGAGAAGCATCGAGGGGCTGGAGGCCGCGCGCCCTGAGGCTCAGTCATCCATCCCGCAGCTCCGCATCGAGGCAGATCCGGCCCGCCTTCCGGTCTACGGATTGACCCCGGGTAAGCTGAACGATGAATTGGCGAGCCTGATCGGTGGGGAGGTTTTGACCGAGGTCTACGATGGGCAACGGACTTACGATCTCGTGGTGCGGCTCCCAGAAGAATGGCGTTCTAACCCGCAGCGTTTGGGAGATCTTTACCTAGATACCCAGTCCGGGATTCAAGTGCCACTGCGTGACATCGCCAACATCCGCCAGGCGAGCGGGCCGAATAATATTCAGCGAGAGAATACGCATCGCCGCTTCGTGGTATCGATCAATCCTACCTCGCAAAAATTGGTCGGCTTGGTGGATGAATTGAAAGCGAAGGTGAAAGATGAGGTGGATCTGCCCGCCGGATATGGGGTTTCTTATGAGGGGGATTACTTGGCACAGCAGGAGGCCGCCGATCAGATATTAAAGACCTCGGTGATCCTCTTCGTGGTCGTGGCCTTCCTCCTTTTTAGCTATTTTAAGAGTGCGAATTTCACCCTCCAAGTTCTGCTCGATGTCCCCATCGCCCTGAGCGGGGGGATTCTCCTGACGCGCTATGATTTGGACAATGTCTCCATCGCTACCTTGGTGGGATTCATCGCGATTGCCGGCATCTCGGCGCGGAACTCCATCATGATGCTCTCGCACTACTTGCATCTCATGAAGCATGAGGGAGAGGGCTTTACGAAAGAGATGGTGGTGCGCGGAACCCTGGAGCGGCTGGTGCCAGTTCTCATGACCGCGATCTCCGCGGGCATCGCGCTCCTCCCCCTGACAATGGATCTGGGCTTCCTCCCGCTGGTGGAAGCAGGGGACCCTTCCGTAGCGCCGGGGAAAGAAATATTGAATCCCGTCGCCCTCGTGATCGTCGGAGGGTTAGTGACTTCCACTCTCTTTGGCCTTTTAGTCACCCCAGCGGTCTTCTGGGCCTTTGGGAAGAGATCCTCTAAAAAATCTCTGCTGGTAGACGCACCTGCGGCAGGGTAACGCTTATTAAAAGAACTGATACGACCATGAAAAGAATACTCCTCATTACCGCTCTCGCGATTTCTCCAGTCTTCTCTGATGAGAAGGATCACAAGCATGATCACGGCCATGATCACGGTGACCACGCGAAGGTGATCAACGCCCCGAATGGCGGACGTATCTTAAAACAGGTTGAGCCACATGCTGAGTTCTTCATCACGAAGGACCGCAAGGTTCAGATCACTTTCCTGAATGACGCCGGCAAAGCGGTCGAGAACGGAGCGACTCTCAAGGCCGTTGGCGGTAAGCTCGCCGCACCGACAAAATTCACCTTCGTAAAGACAAAGCACGGCCTCCTTTCCGAGCAAAAACTCCCCGAAGGCATGATGGTCCCCATGATGCTTATGTTTAAAGATGCTGAGGGCAAGGCCGCTCCTCGCATTAAGTTTAACGTGGACATGTCAAAGTGCCCGACTTGCGATTTCCTGGAATACGGCTGCACTTGCGACCACAGCGGGGATCATAAAGGCCACGATCACGGTGACCACAAGGGTCACGATCACGGGAAGAAATAACCTTCTCTCGATAACTCATGGCGGGAGATACAAACGAACTGGAAAAGTGGGCCACCGATGTGATTTTCGGTCGGGTCCGTGGCTTCGGGCCTGCGATGATGCGCCTCCTTCTCAGGGGGCTTTCTTGGCTCTATCGATTAGGCGTGAAGGTCCGCCTCCGCCTTTTTAGAAAGGGTTGGAAACCGCAAGCCAGCCTCGGCACCATGGTGGTGAGTATTGGAAATATCACGGTCGGTGGGACTGGGAAAACTCCGGTGGTGGAGCGCTTCGCCCGCGAGCTTACGGACCGTGGGCGGAAGGTGGCGATCTTAAGCCGTGGGTATAAGAGCAAGGATTTGGAAGAGCCACAGGAGTGGCGTAACCCTGAGACGGGGGAGATGGTGACAAGTCAGCCTAAGATCGTGAGTGATGGGTCGAACATCCTTCTCGACGCCAGCCACGCGGGAGATGAGCCCTACATGCTGGCCAAGAACCTGCCTGACGTGGCCGTGGTCGTTGATCGGGATCGGGTCCGGGGAGGCCGGTTCGCGGTGAAGGAACTGGGGGTCGATACCCTGCTCCTCGATGATGGGTTACAATATCTGCATCTGGACCACTCGATCGATGTCGTTTTGGTGGATCAAAATGCCCCTTTTGGGAACGGCTATATTCTACCCCGTGGAACCCTGCGGGAGCCGCCGGGTAATCTCTGCCGCGCCGACTATATCTTCCTGACGAAGTGCGATGGCCAGCCGCTGGATGCCCTCATAAAGCGGATTCGCAAATATAATAAAGAGGCTGAAATCATGCAGTGCACCCACGGGCCGAAGCACTTGCAAGGCGTCTTTCACGATGAGGTCTTACCGCTCGATGTCCTGGATGGGAAATACATCGGCGCGATCTCTGGGATTGCCCAGCCAAAGAGCTTTGACAGCCTCCTCAAAAAACTGGGTGGAAAGGTTCTCTTTCATACCACTTTTTCAGACCACCACGCATTTACCGCGGAGGACATCGCGCCCTTCATGGATCGTTGTATCACGCGTGGGGTGGATATGATCGTGACGACGGAAAAGGATGCGGTCCGCTTTCCTCTCCCTGAGGAAATGAATGTTCCGATCTATTACCTACGGATTGAGGTGAAAATTTTAGACGGTGAGGAAGTCTGGGAGCGTTGTGTAGAGCGAATTTGCCATAGGATCGAACGGTCACCTGAGGATTGGACGGAGGAGAGGCTGCGGAAGGTGAAGTCTGCCTAGCTTAGAAATACGCTGGTATTTTTTCAGAGAAGCGGAACATTCCCGCTGTGCTGGATCGACTGCAACGCCCCCTCCGTGATTTACGACTGTCTTTGACTGATCGGTGTAATTTTCGTTGCCGGTATTGTATGCCGGTCGAGGTCTTCGGGCCGGGTTACCAATTCCTCCCCCGTGAGGAGATCCTGACCTTTGATGAAATGATCCGCACCGTGCGTGCTGGAGTGGCTCTGGGAGTCACCAAGGTCCGCCTGACGGGCGGCGAGCCTCTCCTCCGCAAAGGGGTGGTGGACTTGGTCAGGCTGATCGCGGCAGAGTCAGGAGTAGAGGACTTAGCCATGACCACGAATGGCATGCTCCTAAATCACCATGCCGAGGGGCTAGCCCAAGCGGGCTTAGATCGGGTCACCGTCAGCTTAGATGCGCTGGATGATGAGGTCTTCTCCACCATGAATGGAGTCGGGGCGAAGTTAGAGAGAGTTCTTTTAGGGATCGAAGCCGCACAAAAAGCGGGCCTCCCCGTTAAAATAAATATGGTGGTGCAGCGCGGGGTGAATGAGCAGGAAATCATCCCCATGGTGCGTTGGTGCCGCGAGGCCGGAGTGACTTTAAGATTCATCGAGTTCATGGATGTGGGGGAGACGAACGGATGGGATACCAGCCAGGTCATGACCTCGAAGGAGATCTTAGCAGTGGTGACAGAAGCCTTTCCAGCAGAAGCGGTGCCAGCCTCCTATGCGGGAGAGGTCGCTAAGCGCTGGCAGTTCACTGATGGGGCGGGGGAGTTTGGAATCATTTCCTCAGTCAGCCAGCCCTTCTGTGGTGACTGCTCGCGTCTCCGAGTTTCTGCCGAGGGGCGGGTCTTTACCTGCCTTTTCGCAGGGGAGGGGCAAGACCTCCGTGAGTGCCTCAGGTCCGTTGAGACGGATGGTGAGGTCGTTGATTTTCTGAGAGGGCTTTGGGGGAAGCGGGAGGATCGGTATTCTGAAGAGCGCGGAGAGGTGAGCAAGCCGAAGGCTGAGATGAGCTACCTAGGAGG
>JALZWJ010000050.1 GCA_023300065.1 Akkermansiaceae bacterium | reverse complement strand
GACACGGCCTATTTTGATAAGCGCCCGAAGTTCCTTCACTACGACGCAAAGTTTCTCATCGTGACCTCTTTAGAGCTCGATCACACAGATATTTACCGCGACGAGGAAGACTACTTCACCGCCTTCCGCTATTTGGTGGAAGAGATGGCTGAGGACAGCACCGTCTTCCTGTGCGCAGATAATGACGCCGTAAAACTACGACCTCATTGTAAAGGCAAGGTCATCTCTTATGGTTTCTCAGAGGATGCCGATTTGAAGGTGTCTTGTGGAGAGAGTAGCGCGGCTTTGCAGGCCTTGAACTTCAACTTTCAAGGAAAGGAACTTGGGCAAGTTGAAACTCCCTTAACAGGGGAATACAACTTCCTGAATGTGGCCTGTGCTTTGGGCATTGCGCTGGAGAATGGTCTGGAGATGGCTCCGCTGAGAAAGACGATTTCTAAATTTACGGGGATGAAAAAGCGCCAGGAACTCCTCGCGGATTGTCCTCAAAAAGGGATCGAGTTGATCGATGACTATGCGCATCACCCAACGGCCGTTCAGGCGACTCTCGCTGGAATGCGAAAGCGTTATCCGAAGGAGCACAATCGGATTGTGGCGATCTTTGAACCACGTTCTAACTCAAGCCGACGGAAGGGGTTCGAGGGTGATTATCCTGCGTCTTTCGGAGACGCGGATTTGGCGATTTTGAAAATCCCGCCCTTTCGCCACAACGACGACCCTGCCGATTTCATGGACTCTGCGAAAGTTTGCCGGATGATTCAGGAACTCGGTGTTCCTGCCGTCCTCTTCGAGACGAACGAGCAGATCCTAACCTATCTGAAAGGGGAGATCAAAGATCGTGATATTATGATCACGATGAGCAACGGGCATTTTGATCAGATCCAAGAGGCCATCGTCGAACAGATCGGATTAGAGAAGGTTTAATCCCGTTCACAGTCACAAAAAAAGCGGCTCGGATTGATCTCCGAGCCGCTTTTGTTTTGAGTGGGATGGGGCTAAGTCGTTTGGCTTCCCCGTGCCATCACGACCTTGCCGGTGCGGATGGTTTCGACGACTTCGCATTGTGCGAGCATCAGGGTGACGGCATCGAGCTTACTCGTCGTTCCGGTGAACATGGCGACCATGGAGGTCGGGCTCATGTCGACGGTCTTCCCTGCGAAGTGCTCGATCATTTGAAGTGCTGCGTTGCGCTCATCAGGACCGGCGAGGATCTTGACGAGGAGCATCTCACGGACCACCGAGTTCTGGGCAGTGTGCTCGAAGCAGTGAATGACATCGATGAGCTTGTTCACCTGCTTGATGATCTGGTCGAGGCCCTCAGGGCTTCCTGAGATATCAATCGTCATACGAGAGAAGGCGCGGCTGCGACCTTCTGAGACGACGACGGAGTCGATATTGAATGCACGTCGTGAAAAGACCTGGCAGATGCGCATGAGCACACCAGGGCTGTTATTGACGAGGATAGAAAGGGTGTTCGAGGCGCCACGGGTAGCGTCTTCAACCGGGGTATCAGTTGTAACAATTGTCTTAGACATTTACTTAAGTGATTCTGTTATTGGTTAAGAAGTTATGGAGGGCGACTGGTGTGCGTTTCGAGGTCTTAATAACCTGCTCACCCAGTCACCTGATCACTTTTTAGGTCGAGCCGGTAGGCTTGGCCATTTTGTGCTTGGGTGGCTCGGTGATCATGTCCTCTAGGGCGGCGCCTGCGGGGATCATGGGGAAGACGTTTTCATACTTCACACACTCGGCGTGGATGAGGATGGGGCCATCGTTATAGGCGAGGGCTTCTTCGATCTTACGCTTGCAATCAGCGGGGCGTTTGAAGTGGACACTTGGGATGCCGTAGGCCGCTGCAAGCTTGCAGAAGTCTGGGTTTCCTTCGAGATCGACTCCCGATTCGCGGTTGTCGAAGAAGAGCTCTTGCCACTGGCGGACCATGCCGAGGTAGTGGTTGTTGAGGACGACGATTTTGATCGGGAGTTTGTTAATCGCGGCGGTCGCTAATTCAAAGAGGGTCATTTGGAATCCACCATCGCCCGAGATCGAGATGACGGTTTTATCAGGGCAAGCGAACTGTGCACCAATCGCGGCCGGGAAGCCGAAGCCCATGGTTCCGGCTCCACCAGAAGAGAGCCAATGGAAGGATTCGTTATTTTTATAGAACTGCGCGGCCCACATTTGGTGCTGGCCGACGTCGGTGGAGACGATGGCGTTGCCTTCAGTTTGTTCGTAGAGTTCCTCGATGACCTGCTGCATGCGGAGGCCGCCTTGCTTCTTGTAGGAGAGAGGGAACTTCTTCTTGTAGCCGTTGAGTGTCTTGAGCCAATCCTCGGTTGGGAGGGGCTTGATTTCCTTGTTGATGAGGGTGAGGGCGGCCTTGGCATCACCTACGATCTGGACATCCGGGCGGATCATTTTTTCCATCTCGGCAGGGTCGATGTCGATGTGAACGATCTTGGCGGTGGCGCAGAATTTATCAGGCTGACCGATGATGCGGTCATCGAAACGAGAGCCAACATTGATCAAGAGGTCGCATTCACACATCGCCTTGTTCGCGTAGGCGGTGCCGTGCATGCCCAGCATTCCAAGGCTG
>JALZWJ010000049.1 GCA_023300065.1 Akkermansiaceae bacterium | reverse complement strand
GGCCCGTTACTACGCGATGGTCGAGTGGTTCGATCAGACCTGTGGAGATGTTTTTAAAGAACTCGATCAGCGGGACCTCGCCGAAAATACCATTGTGATTTACGTCACCGATAATGGGTGGATCCAGTCAACGGACACCGCTCGATTTGAACTCCTTTCTAAGCAAGCCCCCTACGAAATGGGCGTGCGCACCCCCATCATGATCAAGTGGCCCGCGCAGATCGCTCCGAAGATGGATGACGATACCTTGGTCTCCGCCATCGACATCGCCCCGACCATTCTGAAGGCGGTCGGGCTTAAGGTCCCCGCAACCATGACCGGCCTGGACCTCCGCGATACTGCTACGTTGAACCAGCGGGACATTGTCTTCGGCTTCGATGGTTACCACGACATGTCCGATGTCAACGACCGCACCGCCAACCTAGAGACCCGTTACGCCGTGCAAGGCGACTGGAAGCTCCTCCTCCATGACGAGAAAAACTACGGTCAAGCCTACTCCGGAAGATCAACCGCCCACCCCAATAATCCCGAAGGGAAACCCGAACTCTACAACGTAAAGGTAGACCCCCACGAGAAGAAGAATCTCGCGGAAGAGCATCCTGAGAAGGTGGCTGAAATGACCAAGGCGATGAATGCGTGGTGGAAGCCGGAGTGAGTAGTTTTTCGGAAAGGGGAGCGAGTGACCGTAGCCGAATAGCTCCAGCTTCCGGCTACCGTCTTTGGGCTAGGCTTCGCAGGTGGTGGAGGGTGCCACACACATCAGCGGGTCCCAGCGTAGGCTGAGATATGGGAAACCGGTGGGTGTGGAGTTGGTGGTTTTTCTGGTCGAATGGCTTTGCTGGGGGAATCTCTGTAACGATGGCTGGCGCTCCCTTTGTGGTCGCCGTAAGAACGGGTTGCTTGTCGGCTCTTGATGGGGATAATTGGGCATGCCATATCGCGTTGCTATTGTGGGGTCCGGGACTGCGGGGCCGGCGGCGGGGATCTTTTTGGCGCGGGCGGGACATGAGGTGACTCTTTTTGAGCGGGCGGAGGAGGAGCTGGCGGTGGGGGCGGGGTTTCTTTTGCAGCCGACGGGGCTGGCGGTGTTGCGGGAGCTGGGCCTGGAGGAGGAGGTGCTGGCGGTGACGCAGCGAATCGATGGGCTTTACTGTGAGGCTGGGAGCGGGAAGGTCTTGCTGGATCTGAATTATGGGGAGTTGGAGGAGGGGCTTTTTGGGTTGGGGACGCATCGGTTGTCGCTTTTGGGGATTCTTTTAAAGGCGCTCCGCAGTGCGGGGGCGGGGATTCGGTGGGGGGCTGAGATGGTGGAGATGTCGGAGGAGAAAGAGGGGCGATTTTTGAGTTCTGCGGAGGGTGAGCGGGAGGGGCCGTTTGATCTGGTGTTGCTCTGTGATGGGGCGCGTTCGCGGTTGCGGGACCAGACTGGGATCGCGGCGCGGGTGGACCAATATCCGTGGGGTGCGCTTTGGTTCATGGGGAAGCGGACGCCGGAGTTTGTGCCGAATTGTCTGTGGCAGGCGGTGGGCACGACGCGTGAGCTTTGTGGTTTTTTGCCGACGGGGACGGATGATGATTTGCTGAGTCTCTTTTGGAGCGTGCCTCTTGATAAACCTCTGCCATCGCTCGCGGAGTGGAAGGCGGAGGTCCTACGCGTGGTGCCGCGGGCGGAAGGGTTTTTAAAACAGGTGACCTCGATCAATCAACTCCAGCGTGCGTCGTACCACGATGTCCGGATGACGCAATGGCACGGTGACGGGGTGGCGATCCTCGGGGATGCGGCTCATGCTCTGAGCCCGCAGCTGGGACAAGGGATTAATCTCGCTTTGGTGGATGCTGCGACATTGGCGGAATGTTTGGCTGAGTTGCCATTAGCAGGCGCTTTGATGAGCTACACGCGGCGGCGGAAGAAGCATGTCGGATTTTATCAATTCGCGACTCGGTGGACCACGCCCTTCTTCCAATCCGATCACGTGTGGTTGGGCACACTCCGAGATCTGGCCTTCCCGGTTGGGATGAAGATTCCCTACGTGCGGAAGGAGATGGTGGCGACGATGGCGGGGTTGAAGACGGGGCCTTTTTCGAGGCTTACGGCTGGGGACTTAGCGCGGTGATTTTTTAGAGGTGAGAGCTTGAGGAGATTTAGTTGGTGCTGGAGGGGGCGATTTTGGGATTAGATTTACCCTCGACACTGCGGTGGGTGGGTCTCCATTCTCTCAGGTATGAAAGCACTCGCCTTCCTCTTACTGACTCTCCCGCTTGCGGCGCACCAAATTGTTACGAATCAACTCACGAGTGAGGAGAAGGAGGCGGGGTGGACTTTGCTCTTTGATGGGAAGACGACGGAGCACTTCCGAAATTATAAGAAGGAGGGTGTTGCTCCGAAGTGGATCGTGAAGGATGGGATGCTGACTCTGACGGCGAAGGGCGGAGGGGACATTATCACGAAGAAGGAGTATGAGGCCTTTGAGTTCACGGTTGATTATAAGCTATCGAAGGCTGGGAATTCTGGCCTGATGATCCACGTGAAGGAGACTGAGAAGAAGCCGTGGCAGACGGGGCCCGAGGTCCAGATTCAGGATAATGTCGATGGCCACGATCCGCAGAAAGCGGGTTGGCTTTACCAGCTTTATAAGCCAGCTCCCGGAGTGGATGCGACGAAGCCTGCGGGTGAGTGGAACACGCTGAAAATTCTGATCACGCCTGAGAAATGTGTGCACTGGATGAACGGCACGAAGTACGTGGAATACGTGAAGGGATCCGCAGAGTGGGACAAAAAAGTGGCCGCCTCAAAGTTCGCCCCATTCAAAAATTTTGGTAAGGCGACGAAGGGGCACCTCTGCCTTCAGGACCACGGAGATGTGGTTTCTTTTCGGAATATTAAGGTGCGGGAAGTGACGAAGTAGGCGCTATTCTTTCACCCAAGCCTTGCGTTGGTTTTTGGTAATCTCAGCGTCGAGCTCCTTCATTCTCATCCCGAGCTTGGCGACAAGTGCGGGATTTTTTTCGGCGAGGTTGTGCTTTTCCCCGAGGTCATTTTTGAGGTCGAAGAGGAGGATCTGCTGTTTTGGGGACGGCTTATTTTTTCTGCCACGGCCCTTTTTGATGAGGAGCTTGTGGTCGCCTTGGCGGATGCCCTCGATGAGTCCGTGGGCGTTGTAGTAGAGGAATTCGTTCCGTGTCTTTTCCTCCTCCCCTGTGAGGAGCTTTGAGATGTCTAGGCCATCGATCTGTTGCGCGGCGGGGAGTGGGGTTTTGGTGAGGGCGGCGATGGTGGGGAGGAGGTCGATGGTGCTGCAGAGCGCATCACAAGTGGTGTCTGCGGGGATACGACCGGGGGCCCACATGACGCAGGGGACGCGTTGACCGCCCTCGAAGGTGGTCGATTTCCCATCGCGGAGCGGACCGGCGGAGCCGCCGTGGTGCTCGAAGCCGAGCCAGGGGCCGTTATCGGTGGTGAAGATGAGGTAGGTGTTTTGCGTAAGCTTCAGTTCGTGGAGGAGGTTGGCGATGCGTCCGACCTCGGCATCGATGTGCTCGATGACATTGGTGTAGGCGTTTTTAGGATCAGGGTCGCGGAGGTCATCGGGCACATAGAGGGGAATGTGAGGCATGGAGTGGGGGAGGTAGAGGAAGAAGGGCTTGTCCTGATTCGCCTTGATGAAGGCGGTCGAGCGGTCGGTGTAACGGCGGGTGATGGTGCGTTGATCGACGGGGAGTTCTACGATTTTCTCGTTCTCGATGAGCGGTGTTTTCCACTTGGTGAGGGTGGACTCGGGGTCGGCCCAGAGGAGGTCCATACCGTCGGGGCCACCCTTTGGTCGTCCCTTGTTGTCGGGATGGTTCATGTCGTTCGAGTAAGGGATGCCGAAGTAGGAATCGAATCCATGTTGGCGGGGGAGAGTTTCTGGGTGGTGGCCGAGGTGCCACTTTCCGAAACAGGCAGTGGCGTATCCTTGGGCCTTGAGGTGGTCGGCGATGGTGTTCTCGGTTGGGTTGAGGCCTTTTTGAGAGGTGGGGAAAAGCACGTGTTGGTGCATGCTAACGCGCTTTGGGTAGCAGCCGGTGAGGAGGGCGGCGCGGGAGGGCGAGCAGACGGAGGAGGCGACCATGAAGCTGGTGAACTTGCGGCCTTCTTTGGCGAGGCGGTCGATGTGAGGTGTCTTGATCTTGGTGGAGCCGAAGCAGCCGAGGTCTCCATAGCCTTGGTCATCGGTGAAGATGATGATGAAGTTTGGCTTTTCGGCGGCGCGCGCGATGAGGCCGGTGACCAAAAAAACGAGGACGAGGATCTTGCTCATGAAGCTTGATCCTGCCTCCTCGGGAGAGATTTGGAAGGGGGAAGTGTGACGGAGACCGGAGGTTCGCGCTACGTGTTGGATTGCTACGCTTTCTTAACATCCACCCATTGCCCAGTTTTGGCGGACTCTAGGATGGCGTCGCAGACGTATTGGGTGCCGAGGGCATTGCGGAAGTCTGGGTAGGCTTTCTCGGCGGTGGGGTCATCGAGGCTTTTCATGAACTCGACGGCTCCGTGGACGAAGGAATGCTCGTAGCCGAGGCAGAGGCCGGGGACCCACCAGTTGCCGGTGTAGGGGTGGTCACTATCGGAGACGTGGACGCTGGACCAGCCGCGGGTTTCGCCCGGGACGCCGTGGTCGAAGTACGAGAGACGGTTGAGATCGTGAAGGTCCCAGGAGAGGGATTTGTCATGGCCGTTGAT
>JALZWJ010000048.1 GCA_023300065.1 Akkermansiaceae bacterium | reverse complement strand
CCGTTGACGAGGTTGGCTCCTTGGGGGTTTTCGGCCCAGGCGTAGCGGGCTTTGGTGGGGTTTTTTAAGGTGTCGTGGGAGAGGATGATTTGGTCTTTTTCGATGGTGGCTTTGGCCCAGTGCCATTTGCCGTCGGGGCCTGCGATCTCGAAGCGTTGGAGGTCTTTGCCATCGCTTGTTTTAAGGCCGGCGGCGTGGTCGAAGGTGAGCACGATCTTGTCGTCCTTTTTTGTCATTCCGGAGTAGAGGGGGCCGGAGATGATGACGTCTTTGCGGTCGTAGTCTTGGACGAGGGCCCAGCGCGCGAGGCGCTCGCCGACATCGACTTTATTCATGGGGTGGACGTTGGTGGGGTGGCCGATGTCGTTGATGACGGCCATGCCGCTTTTGGGGATGGATTTCAAGGCGCGGCGCATTTCGTCTTGGACGGTGACCCACTGACTTTCGATGCCGGGCTCGGTGGTGGGTTTCCGGTAGTTGGCGAGTTGGACCCAGTAGAATGAGAGGTCATTTTCCCAACGTTGACGCCAATCGGCGACGAGGCAGCCTAGGAGTTCTTCATAGTGCTCGGCGGTTCCGCCGTTGGCATTGGATTCACCTTGATACCAAATCGCGCCACGATTTCCATAGCCCACGAGTGGGGCGATCATGCCATGATAGATGGTGGAGGGCTGGCTGGGGTTCTTTGCGGGATCGATCGCGATACGTGGAGCGCGCGGCTTTTTGCCTTCTTTGGTCTGGTTCCAGGCGGCGAGGTCCTTTGTGTGTTTGGCGGTTTGAGCATCAAAGCGGGCTTTCACTTTTTCGTGGTCAAAGGCGGCGCTGGCCTTCGCTTTTGTTGCTAAGAGGGATTTACCGATTGGAAGCTTGGCGAGGGCTTCTTCACTGATGAAGGATTGCACGGGCTTACCGCCCCAGGCACATTCGATGACTCCGACGGGCACTTTGAGCTCTGCGCGGAGGCGTTTGGCAAAATAATATCCGACTGCGGTGAAGGAGCCGGTATTGGCGGATTCGGTGGCTTTCCAATTCCCCTTCCAGTCCTTCTGCGGTTTGTCTTCTGCGACGTTTATGGAGACGAAGACGCGGAGGAGGGGGTCTTTCGCGCTGGCGATTTCTTCTTTTGCGCCACCACTGCGGTCGACGCGCCATTCCATGTTGGATTGGCCGGACGCGAGCCAGACTTCTCCGACGAGGACGTCTTTGATGACTTTATTGGTGCCACCGCCTACGATGGTGAGGTCGGTTCCTTTTGCGTTGGTTTTTAATCCTTTGAGGTCGAGGTGCCAATCGCCGTTCTGGTCAGCGGTGGTGGTTTGAGTTTGGCCGGCGAAGGTGATTTTCACGGGGGCGTTGGCGTCGCTCCATCCCCAGATGCGGGCTGAGGTGTCTCTTTGTAGGACCATTCCATCAGAGAAAAGGTGGGGGAGCTTGAGATCAGCGAGAGCGGGAAGGGCGGTGGAGGCCGCAATGGCGAGAAAGGAGAAGAGATGCTTCATGGACTATTGATATAGAATACTGCGTGGTGCGGGGGAGTCTTTCAGCTTGCCTCCTTGCGTTGGCGAAATGTAGCCGCCATCCTCTCGGCATGAAGTTCTTTCTGCTAGTGATCCTTTTGACTTGGTTCCCCCTCGCTCTGCCTGGGGCTTTGATCCCGGAGCCTCGGGAGATTGAGTTGGGGGAGGGGGCGCTCCGGGTGGATGTGCAGACGGCGGTGATTGCGCCCGCTGAGTTGGCGGTGGCTGCTGAGATCATCACGGCGGCTTTACAAAAAACCACTGGCTATGTGCACCGTATCCAGACTCCGAAGGGGCTGAGGCGCATGGTTTTAGCGCGTGCGGTGACATTGAGCTTGATTGATTTGGAGCAGGATGAGGCTTACCGGTTGGAGATTACGCCGGAGGGGGCGACGATTATGGGGGGGGATTTGGCTGGCTTGATGCATGGGGTGCAGACGTTTGTGCAGTTATTGCCGGTGGCGGATAAGCCTTTTCCGAGGGTGATGATTCCGAGCCAGACGATTCGGGACTGGCCGGAGACGGCGCGGCGGATTTTCCATCTCGATGTGAGTGCGCATCTTTTTCCGACGGCTGAGTTGAAGGTGCTTTTGGATTGGATGTCTTTTCATAAGCTCAATGAGCTCCATCTCCAGTTGAATGGGGATGCGGGGTGGCGGATGGAGAGTTTGAGGTTCCCAGCGCTCCATGAGGTGGGCGGGGTGCGGGCTTCTACTCCGCCTTATGGTGATCCGATGGGGAGTGATTCTACGCAATACGGTGGGTATTATCCGCAGGCGAGTCTGCGTGAGTTGGTGGGATATGCGGAGGCGCTGGGGATTGATCTGGTGCCTTGTTTTTCTTTTGCGACTGGGGCCTCTGCTCTGATTGCGGCGATGCCAGAGCTGGGGGAGGCTCCGGTGGAGGTGGCGACGACTTGGGAGGAACGGAAGGTGAGTGTGAAGAGGGATGCAGCGACGCTGGAGTTTCTTGGTCAATTTTTCGCAGAGGTGGCGACGGTGTTTCCTTCGAAATATGTGCGCTTGGAGGGGGAGGCGGGGGAGTTTCACGCCATGCTTGGGAAGGTGCTGGCGAAGGGGAAGAAGGAGTTGTTTTTGCCGGGAGATATTTCTACGACGAACTTTGCGATCTACAGCCGCCCGGAGGGGGGGGAGCTACTGACGAATCCAAAGTTGAAGGCTGAGGAGGGGCTTAATCCTCTGCGTGAGGTTTATGGGTTGAAGTCGGGTGAGACGATGCAGGCTACTTTGCGCACACGCTATGTGCAGGATGCGGCGAAGTTGCAGTATTTGGTCTTCCCTCGCATTGCGGCGTTTGCTGAGGCGAGCTGGAATGGGGGGAGAAAGAAGGGGTACGATGAATTCCGTACTGAAATTGATGGGATGGTCTCGCGTTACCAGCTTTCTGGGGTGGCATCATCCTTTCCGTATGATCTCCCTGTGGGGGTGGCGCTAGGGGGGACGTTGGTGACGAGTTCCCTGTCTGGGAGGGCGGGGCATGAGCCGGGGTTGATTTTTGATGGGCGTGAGGATTCGTTTTTTTGGTCAAAGGAGGGGGTGAAGAAGGGGGATCACCTGACGCTGCGATTTCCGTGGCCGATCGGGGGGGATCTGACGGTGGCGACTGGGAGTGCTACCGGGCTAGGGGTGCTGCTAGATGGGGTGCTGGACCTCTCGGCGGATGGCGAGGAGTGGGATGCGGCGGCGGAGTTTTTCAATGGGCTGGCTGCGGTGACGGTTCCACGGGGGACCCGGTTTGCGCGGATTCGGGTTTTTGGTCCGCAGGAGGAGCCGCTGATTCTGAATGAGGTGAGCCTGAGTGAGGCATTGTTAATGCCCCAGCATGAGGAGTCGCGGGAGGTGCAACTCCCACAGAGGGAGGATAAGATCACGATTGTTTTCAAGGCGGACTTTGAGAAGCACCCGGAGTTCCGGGATGAGATCGGGGTGATCCGAGCGGCCTTTTTTAAGGAATGGCTCCCGCTTACGGCTCGGTTAGGATTGGCGCATGATCCGGCGACTCCGCGCACTTTTGAGGTGAAGCCGGGTGAGCCGGGTGAGCTGACTGAGGCTGAGGCCCGCGCTTGGTTTATGCGGCGTTTTATTCCCCGATTACAGAGTTACCCAGTGTCGGCACCGCAGTGGTTTGCGACGGGGATGAGCGCTCTGTTGAGGGATGATTTCCCGAAAGATGCGCAGGTCGCAAAGTGCTTAGAAGGAGGGGCCGAGACGGCGGCGTTTTTGAAATGGGTGAGTGGGAAATTTGGGGCTGAGGCGCTGATGGTGGTGTCACAAGACTGTCGCCGCGGGCTCTATCAACCGAAGGTCTGGAAGCTGGCGACGAAGTTTAAGCTGGATGAATTGGTGCTCCAATACCGGGTGGCTGAGTAGGAGGGTGAGCCAGCTAGGGAAAGATGACTTATTACGAGTCGTTACGAGTCGTCATGATTCGTGGGGCTTTGGAATTTTTTGGTGAGTTTTTTAGCGCAGTTGATCTGGGCTCCGGTTTCTAGGCAGCACTTTCGTTTGGCGCGGATCCAGGTGACGGGGTCGGTCCCTTTTGGGATGAATCCCGCTTTGGCGCACCATGCGATGATGAATTGGCCGGTGCGCCCGCAGCCTGCGACGCAGTGGATGACGACGGGCTCTTTGGCACAGTGGTGCCGGTCCATGAGATCGAGGAAGGTCTGGATTTGGGCATCGGTGGGGACGCCGTAGTCGGGGACGTTGATGTGGTAGTAGTCGAATTGCTTTGGGACGTCTTGGCGGTTGTCGAACTCGCAGCAGTTGACGACGGCGCGGACTTTTTCTTTGGCGTAGATGTCAAAGACGTAGGGGTCGGGCCACCAAGAGGCGGCGATGACGCCCTCGACAATCCAGGTGAAGGGTTCGGTTCTTTCGGGCTGGCCGTTTTCGGGCCAATACCAGGGGCGGATGGGTTGGGGCATTGGGGTTATTGGTTATTGGTT
>JALZWJ010000047.1 GCA_023300065.1 Akkermansiaceae bacterium | reverse complement strand
TCGACAAAGGCGACGCCTTTAAATTTCTGAGACCCGCCGAGGTTACGGACGGCATCGACGAACTGCTTGATGGTGGCGTAGATGACCCCGAAGAGGGGGATGCGGACCATGGTGTCATCGATCCAACGCGTGACTCTTTTTCCGGGCCGGTTGGTGACGGCGATGCCGACGAGAAAGAGGAGGGCGAGGGGGATGAGGAGCCAGAGGAAGTCATCTCCCGGGAAGCCATCGAGCGTCCATGCTCTCTCGGAGCCTTCTTTGGCACTTCGGAGAGTGTTGAAGGTTTGTAAGATGCCATTAATGATGGCGAGGCCGATTTTGTGGAGGAGGCGGAAGACGAGGACCACGATCCAGCCGGTGGCGAGAACGGGAATGACGGTGGCCATGCCAGCCAGAAAGGGCTTGATGATCTTGCGAACGTGCGGGTGCTTTACGGGGCGAGGTTTGCCAATAGGGGCGATCGGATCGTTCGGGTCTTGGGTCATTGTGGGGCGGGGGGAGTGAACACGTTATTAGGTGATCTGACAACTTAGGTTTTTTCTCTAAAGCTTGAGAGATTTGTGAGGGTGGTGAGCTCTTGCAACATTCGCACTTCAAACTCCTGCGAAGTCATTCTACCCTCCCGCCATGCAGAGCGATGTCCGCGCCATTCTCCAATACGTTCCGTCTTTCCGTGGGAAGACATTCGTTTTGGTTCTTAATGCTGCTCGGATGACTCAGCTCGCGTTAGCGGAGGCGTTGTTGGATCTGATCGCGCTTCAGCAAGTGGGGGTGAAGTTGGTGGTGATTTCCACCGGGAGTGGTGAGGCGCAGGTCAGTCAGTTGCTCACCGATGGGGAGCTGAAGTGGCAGGCGACTCCGCTCGATGCAGGACAGGCTGCTGCGATTCTTGAACGTGGTCAGTTGGCTCTGATCGAAAGCCCTGAACTGCCATTTTTAGGAGACGAGGTCGTGAACTTCGCGGGGGAGTTGGGGGCTTTTAAATTAATCACACTCATTCCGAAGCCTGCTGAGGGCGGGACGGCAATTTCTAGGGAGGCGGCTCAGCAATGGCGGGGGCCAGAGGAGGAGTTATTCCATCGTGCCGCGGAGGTTTGTGTGAGCGGTATTCCGCGTGTTCATTTACTCGATGAAGCGCATCAGGGAGTCTTGATGGACGAGCTATTTTCGAACGAGGGTGTGGGGGTGATGGTCTATGCGGATGATTATCTCTCGATCCGCGAGATCGGGCCGGATGATATTTCCGAGCTGCTTGCGATGGTGGGGCGGTCGATGCGCGATGCGCACTTGGTCCCGCGTTCCTATGAAGAAATCGAGACCTCACTCCAAGATTTTCAAGTCCTTACGATTGATGGAAATGTCGTGGGCTGCATCGCGCTGCATCCGTCTGCCGAGCCCTGCTGTGCCGAGGTGGCCTGTCTCTATGTGAAGCAAAATCACGGGGGCTTAGGATACGGTCACCTCCTCGTCGAGGCGGCTGAAAAGCGGGCGAGCAAGTTGGGCATTCCTTGGGTCTTTGCTCTCAGCACACGTGCGGTTAACTACTTCACGGAGAGCTTGGGCTACGAACCGTGCCCGATCGCAGAGATTCCACCTGTAAGGCAAGCCCGGCTGCAAGCAAGTGGGAGAGAATCCACCGTAATTCGCAAGCGCTTGAGCTGATTTTCCCTTCGGCCATTTTCCTCCGGTAAAGTTCGAAGGGAACTTCTTACTGACGAAAACGAATTTGATGGTGATTTTCAATCTGACAATAATGAACATTCCGACTCAGAAAAAGCAGCCGATTCATCCCCGTCATTTGATGGTGAGGATGAAGGAGGCGCGTGAAATGGCTTCTTCCCAGTCGATGTCCAACGCCGAATTTTTACGGCAATGTCCAGAGGAGGTTCGGGTTCAACCTTTGATCAAGAAAGAGAAGAAGTTGATTTCTTAAAGAAATCTATCTTCCGCGTATTTGATAAACCTCAAGCCAGTTCAGTTAAGGTTAGAGGGAGGAAGCACTCGGTAATCTTAGATGAAGAGCGGGGGCGGGTCTTTAAATACTTAACTGAGATTGCCCTCGTCCCGATTGTCGCGGAAGGAAAGCTCAGCGTTCGCAAGGCTCTGCCTAGCGAATACTTAGAGCGGTTAGTGTTGATGAATGAATTCTTTTTGGATGATGTGAAAATCGAAGGGATCTTACCAAATGGAAATTTTGTGACATCTCAGGCGCTTTTGAAAGGCGGCGAGCCAACCGAATCTGAGATTTCAAAATTCCTCCAAGCGCTCGGTTGGAAGAGGCTACCAAACAACCTCATGGCGACGGCATGGGTGCATGGGCTGGGGGAACTTGTAATGGTTGATGCCCGTCCTCCTAATTTTAAGAAAACGAACTCCGGTGAGGTGCTCGCAATCGATCTTATGTTGATCAAAGCAACAGGCCCGTTGCTGTCCTTTATCAAGAATCTTTAAGCCGCGCGGGGTGTGGCAGTTGAGATCCTACTTCTCCAGGAGGTCCACGGCGAGGCGTTGGAAGGTGGCGGCGTCTAGGAGGAAGTAGTTTTGGTCGTGGGTGGTCTTGCCGTAGTAGAGGCGGTTTGCTTGGCCATCTACGACTTCACTCAGAGTGAGGTTTCGGCGGATTTTACCACGTTCGATGCCGTCGTCATCAATATCCTCGACGAGGACTGAGATGCGGAGGTTGGGATCACTGAGTCGGTAGGCTGCGTTATCTGCGACGGGGCCGATCCAGTGTTGCACATCGATGTCGGTGAGCTTTTTGAGGAGCTTTTCTGCTTTGTGTGGATTGAGCAGAGCGGTGACGTCTTTCCCTTGTTGGGTAGCGCTCCAGACTTGGGTGTAGAAGTTATAGCCGAGTTCAAGCGGAGGTTGGAATCCGCGTGTGATGATGAGGCCTTTGATCTCAAAGCGATTGAGGTTCCAGAGGCGCACGCTCCGCCAGCGGTAGGGTTGGAGGGGGATTTTGTTGAGGCTCTCTGGCGAGATTTCGACAACGTGTGGTGTGTGTTTCCCATCTTCATCGAGCCGGTTGGCGAAGAAGTGCCGAGTGTTGGCCTGGCCAAGGTGAACGGTGATCTCGTTAACTACGACGATTTTTGGTTTGTCTAAGCCGAGGAGATTTAAGCCGCTCGGAGTGGGGGCACCTTCAGGGACTGGCTGTGTGATGACGTTTAGCTCGCGGTGAGGGAGGCCTTTTGATGCGGCCTCGTAGGCATCCTCGGAGATTTCGAAGGGGCGGCCGCCATCTGCTCGGCGGGCGTAGAATTGGGGGCTGAGTTTTTCGCCAATGACAAAGCGCGCGATGCTTTTGTCGGTGAGGGTGATGTTGATCCGGTGGGTGGGCTGGTCTAGTCCGTAGGTCTTCGGGTCGGTGGAGGCATCATTGGTAAAGCTCTCGACCTCGTCTTTAAAGAGGGCTTCAAAAAGAGCGGTGACTTGGACTTCGTTCGCGGGGCCTTTGTAGTAGCTATTGGGGTCAGTGGTGCGGTCGGCTCCAATGACACGGGCCTGCCAGCGGCGGGCCTGTTCGTGTGGATCGCGCTCGAGCGAGAGGTCGATACTACGGCCAATGAAGTCGCTGACGTTGACGAACTGGACTTGCTTGACTTGAAGGGAGGTCATGGTGCGGCTGCGGAGCGCATTGACCGAGCGTGGAAGCCCGGCGAGGAGGGAACCGGTGCCTTGAGGGACCATGAGGATGGCAGAGCGCTTTTTGCCATTCCCTTCGGAGAGGATGACGGGGGCAGCGGTGGCTTGTTCGTTTTCCGGCGGGTAGAAAGTGGCGACGACGGGGGGGCTTTTGGTGCCATCGGGCAGGAAGTAACGGATGCTGATGGTGTGGTCGATGTTCTCTGGGAGAGGATCAGGGAGGGTGAGGGCGTTATCATCCACGACTTGGATGGCGGTAAGCCGAGAAAGGCCACCAAGCAGTTGGTTTATGCTCGCGGGGTTTGCTGCGAGTTCGAAGGGTTTTGAGATGACCCATTCGGAATCTTTGGCGAGAGAGGAGCGTTGCAGGGTGATCTCAGAATTTTCTTCTTTAAGGATGATTTCGGCAGCGGCGCCGGGTGAGAGGTAGAAGACTTGGTGGTCGCGGAGGAGCTGCAGGCCGCCGCCGAAGAATTCCCGAATCGGGATGGAGCGGAGAGCGGGGTTTGCGAAGTCAGAGCAGATGTAGAGGTGGTCCTTCATCTGATTCTCGGTGGGGCGGATGACGAGGGTGGGGAAGCTGGGGACTGGCTTGCTGGGGTCCTCTGATTTCAGAGTGGGGTCAAATCCTCGCCAGCTGGTGTAGCGGCCCATTTTAAAGCGGCAGATGGGAGTGCCTGATTTATCGAAGAGTTCTATCGAGATACGTGAGCTTTTGAGGCCAAACTCGGCAAGGTCATCGACCTCGTCTCGCTCGATGACGTCTTCAATCTGGAGGCGTGAGGCGAAGTCTACGATGGAGCGAATGACGCGGGAGTCTGCATAGTCCTGCCATGGTTCGGTGAGAACCCAAGCGGCCCCTTTTTTGATGACGGTGGCCTGAGTGCCGTCTTCATTGAGGATGTGAATGCGGCTGACTTCTTCTGGATCAAAATGATAGACGACTTCACCGGTCTTTAGGGGCGGTGAGCCGAAGAGGAAATCGAGGTTCCCGCGACGCTGCTGCATCACGACAAGAGCCACCAGTCCGATCGTGAGAAGGGAGAAGAGAAGGGTGGGGATGATACGCATCGTCGAGGAGGTTTTGAGGCTAGGCTACGCGCGGCGGGTGTTCCAGACCATCATGGCGATGACGAAGAGACCGGCTGGGATGAAGAAGACGACGATGTTATGAAGGAAGCTGACCTCGGATTTGATGAGGTTGAGCTTTCTCCGTTCCACGCCACGGGGACCGATTCCCATGAGGTCTTCACGTCCGAGGAGCCAATGGGTGGAGTTTTTCACGAAGTCCAGCTGCTCGTTGCCGAGCCGCTTTGGGTCAAGAAAATCGCTGGTGGAGAGGATGATCATCTTAGAGACATTTGCGGCGGTTTTGTCGTCGTTCGCGTTTCCGCGAATCACGGCGGCTCCGATGGCTAGGACACCGCTTTCGTCGGAGTTGTCATCGTATTTGGGGTTAGGTTTTTTGTAATCTGTCTCGCCCCAAAATCCCGGGGCAGCCTCGATGAGGGAGTAGCACTGAATACCATTTGTAACGAGGTCCTCGGCGCCTTCACGGACTTCGAGGCTACTGACGCGGCCCTCGAATGGGACGGACTTTGATTCAAGTGATCCATTGATTCCGAGTCCGCTGGTGAAGGTGGCTAGGACTTGACTCTCGGTCCGGCCATTACGGGTGCGGATGATGCGGTCATCGCGGGGAGTGACGCCGTTCTTACGGAAGAAGGCACGCAGGTTCACTGGCCGGGTGCTGGGGTCGAGATAGGCGATGATGGAGGAGGCTGGGCGGTTCCAGTAGTTGGTCAGGATCTCGATTTCTTTCGTCTCGAAGTCATACTCGGGAGCGACGATGACCACGCCCTCGGCGTTCTTTGGGATCGCATCGATTTGAGAAATCTTGATGGGCAGGAGGAGGATGTTTTGTTTCTGAAGAGCCTCGGTGAGGACGAGCCAGGGTGAGTCAGCCGCGCCGACTTCGACATCACTCTTATCTTCCACGAGATACATAATGCGGGGGGTGCCCTCGATGGCGGATTGGATCATGGAGCTGATCAGGACTTCATCCTGATAGCCGATGATGCGGCGTTGTTTATTGGCATCAGTCGCTTTGACTAAGAGGTCATTGACGCGAAGGTAGCGGAGGTGGCTGGTGATGGCGGTATTTTTTTCCTCCTGTGTGGCTCCGGCTCCCTGGCGAGCATCGATGATGAAAAGGTCGTCTTCAAAGAGCTTGTCGGCGAGGATATCGCCATAGTTATTCATGATCTCTAGGGCGCGGTCGCCATCGCGGATGGGATCTAGATAGTCGATTTTTACTTTGCCGTTGGAGAGGCGTTCGTATTCTTCGACGATGGGCCGAAGACGCCCGTAATGCGGAGAGGTTTTACGAATGGCGGCGATGATTTTGACAGGATCTTCCCGGTCTTGGAGTCTCGCAGATGCAAGGAGATTCTGCGTGGCTTCTGAGAGAGTAAAGACATGGTTTTTAGTCAGATCTTTCCTCTCGAAGTGTTGGCTCGCGAGGTAGGAGATGCAGATAAGCGAGAGGAAGGCAAAGATGAGTTGGAGAACTGAGCGCACACCAAGACCCAGCCGCTTGATGGGGCGGGGCGGGGGTGCCATTTCGAAGTTTGAGTCAGAGTCGGCCATGGGGCAAAAGGGGCAAATAGATCAGGGCTTCCAGCGACGGTAGTCCAGTAGGTGGTGAGTGAGAAAGAGGACGAAGGCGGCGGCGCTGATGTAATACGCAAGGGGACGGGTATCGATCAGGCCGCGCGAGAAATCACGAAGGTGGTTCTGTGAGGATAGGAAATCGAAGAGGGGAGCGGCGGCGATTGTATCACCGAAGAAAGTGGTCACGAGACCAAGGAGGAAGTGAACAAAAAGAATGCCCACACAGACCACTCCGGCGATGATTTGGCTGGAGGTCAAAGCCGAGGCTAGGCAGCCAAAAGCGGTGAAGAGCGCGCCCATGAGCATGATGATGGTCATGGCACCATAAAGCTCGCCATTCACAAAAGGCGGCGGGACATCGGTGATGGTCGTGAAGAGCTTAAAGTGCACGATCGCCGGGATCCACAAGAGGGCAAAGGCGGTGTAGGCGGCGAAGAACTTAGAGAGCACGACTTGCCAAGTGCGAACTGGTGCGGTGAGTAGCCCTTCTAAGGTGCCGGACCGATTCTCCTCCGAGAAGAGGCGCATCGTCAGGACCGGGAAGAGGAAGAGGAAGTAGAACCAGAAAAATGGGGAAGTGAAGTTCAGGTGGACTAGGCTCTCAGACTGGGCCTGATTTTCGAAGGCCTCCAGAGTTGTCGAGAGAATGAGCCCCTGCATGAGGGCGGCGAAGGCCATGATTAACCACCCGAAGGGGGTGAGGAAGTAGGTCTTCAGCTCTTTGAAGTAGAGAATTCGGAAAATGCGCATCGCGGTGAGTGATTAGTCTTTGCGGGTGAGTTCGACGAAGACTTCTTCCAAAGTCCCCACCCGGCGGCTGAGGGAGCGGAGGGGCCAGTGTTTTTGAGAAGCAAGATTGCCAAGCTTGAGGCGGGTGTCGGTGTTCGGTGCGACGTAAACGGTGAAGCGGTTCCAGCCATCTGGGAGAGCTTCGCTTTTGACCTTCGTCACTTCCTCAAAGCTCATCATGCTGAGTTCGGCTTCGGGGATGGGGGCCTGCATCTCGACCGTGACCCGGCCGGCGCGCCGCATCGAGTTCACGAGGTTCGTGGGGGTATCGGCCGCTTTGACTTTACCGCCATCGATGATGACCACTTTGTTACAAGTCATCTCCACTTCGCTCAGGATGTGGGTTGAGAGGAGGATCGTGTGTTTTTCTCCGAGGTTCTGGATGAGCTTCCGGATCGCGCGGATCTGGTTCGGGTCCAGGCCATTCGTCGGTTCATCGAGGATAAGGAGGTCTGGCTCATGGATCAGAGCGTCTGCCAAGCCCACGCGCTGGCGGTAACCCTTCGAGAGCGTTTTGATCATCTTGCGGCGGACATCGGTGAGGCCGCAGATCTCCAGGACCTCGCCCATGCGCTTGCGGAGGCGGCTGCCAGAGAGGCCACGGAGGGCCCCTCGGAAGCGGAGATATTCCTTCACTCGCATCTCAGTATATAAAGGAACGTTCTCCGGCATGTAGCCGATGCGCTTTCGCACTTCGAGCGATTCCCGGAAGATATCCTTCCCCGCAATGCGCGCTGCACCGGAGGATGGGGGGAGAAAACCAGTCAACATTCGGAGCGTGGTTGTCTTACCTGCGCCATTGGGGCCCAGAAATCCGACGATCTCGCCACGAGCGACTTCAAAGGAAATTTGGTCGACCGCTTGGTGGCGGCCGTAGTTCTTGCTGAGACTGGAAATCTCGATCATGCGAAATATTAGGTAGAATCGGTGCTGTGCGATTGACTCGCGGAGGTGTGGGAATTAACTAACTGCATTGCCGCTGCTCTTCCAAGCTTCAATCTCAACCTTCCTCGAATAACGCCAACCTTCGTTACTTATGTCCTCCCACATTTCTTCACGGCTCAATGCTGCCCTTTTGGACGAAAAATATGCCCAATGGAGCGACGACCCGCAATCGGTCGAAGCCAACTGGGCCGCCTTCTTTGAGGGCTTTGAACTCGGATCCACCCTTCCTAAAAAGGGCGGGCCAAACGGAGCTCCCGCAGTGGAAACCGCTCCAGCGGGTTCTGGCGAGCCAGATCTCCGCCTTTCTGAGGAGCAGCTTTCCTTCCGGGGGAAGGTGGTCAGCCTTATTTATAATTACCGGACCCTCGGTCACACTCAGGCGCACATTAATCCGCTTGAGGATGCTGGCCCCATCAATCCACGTCTTCAGCTAGAGAGCTTCGGCTTGACGGAAGCGGATCTGGACCGTGAGGCCTCCACCCAATTTTTTCGCAAAGGCGAGCCGACCAAGCTCCGCGACTTGATCAAGGCGCTGCAAGAAACTTACTCCGGCCGCACCGGCTTCGAGTATATGCACATTCACAATACGGAGGTGCGGAACTGGATCCGCCTTCGTATCGAGGATCGCGCAGGGCAGCCCGCTATCACCGCAGAAGATCAGAAAAAAGCCCTCCGTTGGTTGATGGAGTCAGAGCTTTTTGAAAACTTTTTGGGGAAGAAGTTCCTCGGCGAAAAGCGCTTCTCTCTCGAAGGGGGGGAAGGCCTGATGATTCTCCTGAACCGTGTTCTTGAAGGTTGTCCTGAAAAGGGCGTGAAGGAGATCGAAATGGGGATGCCCCACCGTGGTCGTTTAAATGTCCTCGCGCAATTCGTGAAGAAGTCCATCGCGACTCTCCTCTACGAGTTCACCCCGAACTACGTGCCGGACCTTGTGGCCGGTGATGGTGATGTGAAGTATCACCTCGGATACGAGAAAGTGCGCCAGCTTCCTGATGGCGAAGTCCGCGTCAGTCTCGCTGCGAACCCTAGTCACTTGGAGGCGGTTAACCCCGTCGTCGAGGGTAAGGCCCGCGCCCGTCAACGTCTCATCGGAGATGATGACGTGAAGACGAATCGTAAAGTGGTGCTGCCACTTCTTCTTCACGGTGATGCCGCTTTTGCTGGTCAAGGCCCCGTCGCAGAAGTGCTCAACCTTTCACAGCTGAATGGCTACCGCACCGGTGGCACGATCCACATGATCGTGAATAACCAAATCGGTTTCACCACGATGCCAGAAGACGCCCGTTCTTCTGCTTACGCGACAGACGTTGCTAAGATGATCGAGGCACCCATTCTTCACGTGAATGGGGAGCGCCCTGAGGAACTCCTTTGGGCTGCTGAGTTCGCCCTCGAGTTCCGCCAAGTGTGGGGTCGTGATATCGTGATCGACATGTATTGCTACC
>JALZWJ010000046.1 GCA_023300065.1 Akkermansiaceae bacterium | reverse complement strand
CCCTTCAGCTCCTTCTGTGGTCAAATAAAATGCCCCCTCCCAACCGTGGATTCCAACCACAGAAAAAGCAGAAAAAACAGAAGCCAATCTGAGAAATACCCCTAACTTCCCCCCAAGAAGATTGAATAGCATGCCCCGAGGATCCTTCAGTCCCATTGCATGACCTAATTCACCAACCAAGCTTCTGCTCCTTTCCGCTCTTTCTGTGGTAAGAAACTATCAACCACGCCTCATCCCAAAAATGAACTCCCTCGAAATCCCAGAAAAATGTGGGGTCATGCTCCTTCCAGACACCGTCCTCTTTCCCCACGGTGGCATGCCGCTCCATATCTTTGAGCCGCGCTACCGCCAGATGCTCGATGAAGCACTTGCGGGCGACTGCATGTTCTGCATCGGGAACCTCCTCGGCGATGATAGCTCAGACCCTGAGCGCTGCGCCGCCCCCGTTGGCACCGTCGGCCTGATCCGGGCTTCCCGCGAATCAGAGGAAGGCACCTCCAACCTCCTCCTCCACGGAGTCTTCCGCGTCTATTTTGAAAAATGGCACGATGACAAGCCTTACCCCTACGCCAGCATCCGCCCCGTCCTAGACACCACCCTCCCCGCCGCCGAAGAAAAGGAAGCGCTCGACCGCCTCCGCCGCGCCATCAACCGTGCCCTCGCCAGCTTCCCCTCCGAGGTCAACGAGCAGATCAACGCCACCCTCGACAAAGCCGGCGACTCCGCCACCTCCTCAGACGCCATCGCCCAACAATTCATCCACACCCCCAACGACCGCCAACGCCTCCTGGAAACCCCAGAAGTCCGCAAGCGAATCGACTTCCTCATCGACTTCCTGAAGAAGGCGGGATCATAGAGGCCGCACTTAAATCTAAAGTCCTCAAGGTTCGATCTAGATCAGCCGAAGAGGTCGGGATCAAAGATCGTGCCCTTGGCATGTGCCAAAGGGTGAGGGAGCGGATCTGCTTCCTTAAACTCCTCAGGATACTTCTCCGCATAGGCAAACAAAAGGTCCGCGAATACAAATTCATCCTCAATCTTCTTTAAGGGAGCGTCCATTTCCTCCTTGTGACTATCCAAAAATCGATCCTGCTCCTCTTCTGTCTTGAGTTGCAGAAACTCCTGATGAAGTCCTTTCAAATCTGCAGCAGCCTCCAGGATTCCCCTAGCCCCTATTTCTTGAAAGTATTCCTCGATTTCAAAGAACCAAGTCATGCCTTTCAGAAATTCATCAACGTATCCGTTCAGGTGGGAATGACACTCTTCCGCATCCGACCACGCCCGCTGACGAATAGTCAGTAATCTGAGCCGGTCTTCCGATGTCGCTTGCCGCCAACTCTCCCCGAGTTCCGCATAAAGCACCCGCTGAATTCCCGCTTGAATCCGTAACAATCGCTTATCTTTTTCAATTAATCTGTTTAAATAGTCGTTATCCTCGCTCATCGCTCGTCGTCAATACCATCAAGCGTCACCATACAGCAGCGTTCTTTTCAGCAACACTTAAAGCACCTGCTCTAGGTCCTCGATCCATTCTTCCGCGTGGGCGTTGTCGGGATCGATTTTCAGGACTTCTTGGAAGGCGGTGATGGCTTCGGAGAAGCGGCGTTGGCTGGCGAGGTAGCCGCCGAGGCTTGCGTAGGCCTCGTCTTTATCGCACTGGTATTTTAGGGCCTCGCGGACGAGGTATTCCGCCTTTGCGGGTTCGCCACGGTGGAAGGCCATGTTGGCGGCCATGACGAGGAGTTCACCACGGGTCGTGTTTTTTTCGTGGGCTTCGCGGTAGCATTTTTCAGCTTCTAGGAAGCGGCCTTGGCGTTCGTTTAGAGTGGCTTGGTTGAAGAGGTGGAGCTCCTTCGATTCGTCATCTTCGCAGAGTTCGCCCACTCGCTCTAGGGTGGCCTCGGCTTGGCCGAAGTTCCCGAAGTCGATGAGATCGGTGACGTAGAGGAGGGTGGAGAAGACATTCTCGGTATCTTCTTGTGTTAAAATTTCCTCGTAAATGATGCAGGCGCTGGCGACTTGGTCAGCCTCGCGTGCTTCTTCTAGCGCTTCGTAGAGTTCCTCAATCTCGGACATGGGCGGAGGCTACTCCTCGCCCACCGTTTCGTCACGCTGATAGATGGGAAGTTGGCGATGAGGCACAGTAAAGGCGAGCGACATGATGGCGGTGCCGTAGACCTGCCCCGCCTCTTTGCTATACCACGAGCCGTCCTCTTTCTGAGTCTTCAAGTAAACCTCATACATCCAGTCCGCGTAGGTCTCCCAATACTTCCCGCCGATCTGGAACATGGCCTGCGCGTTGTAGTAGTTCCCGTAGAACTCGAACTGGGCCCCTTCCAGCGAGCGGAAGTTCTGCAGAATAAAGTCCGCCGCCTTCAGGGTGGATGGCTTACCGTGCTCACCACAGAGTTCGAGACAAAGAAGGCCCATTCCGGTGAGTGAGTTCTTTTGTTTATTCGGGCTGGAGTAGCCAAAATGGCCGTGCTTTGGATTAAAGTTCCCGTAGAGATATTTCAAAGCTCCCTCGATCGCAGAATCGGGAATCTCAGCCCCATTCAACTTCGCAGACCGGAGCGCCATGAGGGCCCAGCCACTGCAGGAAGTATCAGAGTCTCTCGAGTTTGCATGATAGCGCCAACCGCCTTGATGGTGTTCACTCTTTTTCACCGCTTGGGCGCGTAAGATCAGGGCTAGAGCGCGGGGCAGGCTCTCGCTAATCTTCCGGTTGCTGGGTTC
>JALZWJ010000045.1 GCA_023300065.1 Akkermansiaceae bacterium | reverse complement strand
AGAATGGCTGCTTGAAGTCCGCCAGCGTGCGGAAAGCATAGATCATGGCACTGCAAAATTGATCCCGCACGAGGAAGTCATGGCCAGCGTCAGAAAGCGTATCTCTCAAGTCCGTTAAATCTGTCATGACCTTGCACTGGCATGACGAGGCTCAACGTGAATTTGAAGAAGCTGCGGTCTATTACGAAAGTCAGGTTGAGGGACTGGGTGAGCGCTTTGTGCCCCGGATCGAAGCCACGACGGCGCGTGTTCTGACGAATCCGTTGATGCCCCGTTGCTTTGATGAGGATCGCAGCAAGGTGAAGGCCGAGCAGTTTCCTTACCTCATCATTGATCGAGCCAAAGAAGGTCAATTCCAAATCCTCGCAGTGGCACACATGAGTCGCCGTCCTGGATATTGGAAAAAACGTGTGAACCCTTAATCATAAATCCTTTTGAATCGAACGTTGAAAACCCTGTTAGTTGTCGGCGCATCAGTGGCCGTCGTGATCGTAGCTCTCGTTAGATTTGGGATTCTGATCCCTCCTGTGGACGATAAGGCGGTCACGAAAGAATTTCTTCTTTCAGAGGTTGTTGGTTCTGATGTCGAAGAGGTCGGGGCACTTCTCGGAGCCGTTCAATCGAGTTCTATTCGTTACATTTCTTTAGGAGAAGGCTCTGAAAATGAAACGGTCTATATTTTAAATCACCCAAATCAGGTGGTTTCAGAATTCAACTCCCGGGGTGAAATGCTAGTTTTATCTTTTAAGGGGGAAGAAATTTACATTAGGGAAAAGAGCGAGGAACCAGCCCAATAGGGAGAGATTGTGGGAATACTAAAGAGCAGTGGCAGCCTCGCCACTTCGGTTTGCGTGGGCGGATGACAGGGCTTGCACCGCCGGGGTTGAGACGCGGCGAGGGCGCCACGGCTCCTTCGCTTGTGAAATATTTCACAAAGTGGTTGAGCCTTGCGGGCTCAGGGGTATTCTTCGCCCGTCCCTATGTCGGAAGAAAATCTCACGGTCTCCCATGCTGCTTACGATTCTAAGATCGAAGGCAACATCATCATCACGCGTCTTGACTCAGCCATCAACTGGATGCGTAAGAACTCACTCTGGCCTATGCCGATGGGCCTCGCTTGCTGCGCGATTGAGCTCATGGCGACCGCGTCGTCTCGCTTCGATATCTCGCGCTTCGGTGCCGAGGTCATGCGTTTCTCACCACGTCAGGCTGATGTCATGATCGTGGCTGGCACCGTCACTTATAAGATGGCCCTCGCGGTGAAGCGGGTTTGGGACCAGATGCCTGAGCCAAAGTGGTGCATCGCGATGGGTGCCTGTGCCTCCTCCGGTGGCATGTATCGTAGCTACGCTGTCCTCCAGGGGATCGACCAACTCATTCCGGTGGATGTTTATATTTCGGGCTGCCCGCCACGCCCAGAGGCGCTCATCGAAGGCCTCCTGAAGCTTCAGCGTCAGATCGAGGGCGAGGAGTCCTTCGCCGCGCAGAAAAAGGAGCCCGTAAACGCTTAATTTTTCATTCCCTTTAATCCATCGAACCATGAGCATTTCTGCTGACCTGCAAGCCCTCGGCCAAAACGATCCTATCGAATTTCGCGGTGAAACCACCATCAATGTGGGCCTCTCTTCTCTCGTAGCCACTCTCACTCGTTGTAAGGAGCTGGGCTACGAGATGCTTCTCGATATCTCAAGTCTCGACCATTTAGAGGAGGAGCCTCGTTTTGAAATGGTCTACGAACTCGCCACGCTCGATGACTCAAAGCACCTCCGCATCAAGTCGAAGGTCGCTGAAGACGTAGAAGTTCCTTCCGCCGTCAGCCTTTGGAAGACTGCAAACTGGCACGAGCGTGAGGTCTACGACATGATGGGCATCAAGTTCGCCGGTCACCCGCAGATGGAGCGCATCCTCATGTGGGAGGGCTATCCTTACTTCCCACTCCGCAAGGATTTCCCACTCGCGGGGAAAGAAAGCACCATGCCAGAAGTCGCCTTCAGTGGCGTCGCGCCTCTCGAAGGCGGACCTTTCGTCACCAGCCCTGGCTCTTGTGGTGAGCCGCGCGCTAAGGGGGAGAGCTAAAGTCTCCTAATCGGGGAGGGGGGCATCTTAAAATGTCCTCCCAAACGCGTCTCTTGATCGGTGTGTCTATTGACACATTCGCACTCGTGGGTATTTTCCGCACGTCTAAACAATCTCTATTATTACTATGAGCGAACCTCAAACTCAATCGTTTCAAGCAGAAGTCCGTCAGCTTCTCGATATCGTCATCCACTCCCTCTACACCGATAAGGAGATCTTTGTCCGTGAACTCATTTCGAATGCTTCCGACTCACTCGAAAAAGTGCGCATCAAGCAACTCACCGAGAACAGCATCTACCAAGGCGACTTGCCGCTGGAGATCAACATCACGACTGATGAAGAAGCGGGCACCATCACGATCGTCGACCACGGAATCGGGATGAATCGCCAAGAACTCACCGATAACCTCGGCACCATCGCGCGTTCTGGATCGAAGGAATTCCTCGAATCAATGAAGGAAAAGGGCGATGCCAACGCCTCCGTCATCGGCCAGTTCGGGGTCGGTTTCTACTCCGCCTTCATGGCGGCTGAGAAGGTCGAGGTCTTCACCCATTCCTGGGATGAATCTGCCGACAATCTCAAGTGGGAGAGTGATGGCCAAACCGGCTACACCATTTCCGATGAAGCCGAGCAACAGCGTGGCGCCCGCATCGTGGTGCACCTCAAGGAAGGCGAAAAAGACTTCGCAAAGAGTGATAACCTGAAGCGCATCATTGATAAGCACTCACGTTTCGTTTCCTTCCCGCTTTCCCTCAATGGCGAGCGCGTCAACACCGTCGAGGCGATCTGGCTCAAGTCGAAGAACGACATCAAGCCTGAGGACTACACCGAGTTCTACCAATACACCGCGCACGCGGTGGATGAGCCCCGCCACACTCTCCACTTCAGTGCCGATGCGCCCATCAACATCAACGCCCTCCTCTTCACGCCGGATGAAAATCACGAGCGTTTTGGCTTCGGTCAGATGAAGGCTGGCGTCTCTCTTTATTGCCGCAAGGTCCTCATCGATGCCGAGCCCCAGGGCCTCCTCCCCGAGTGGATGCGCTTCGTCAAAGGAGTCGTCGATTCTGAGGACCTCCCGCTCAATATCTCCCGCGAGACCATGCAGGACAGCGCCTTGGTCAAGAAGCTCAACAGCCTCCTCACCAAGCGTTTCATCAAGCACCTCGCCAAAGAGGCGAAAGCGAATCCTGAAAAGCACGAGGAATTCTTCGAGCGCTACAGCCGCTTCCTCAAAGAGGGCATCGCGGCCGGGCATGAAAACCACGAGTCCCTCGGCGGCCTTCTCCGTTTCCAGTCCAGCCTCTCAGATGAGGGCAAGCAAACGTCCTTCGACGAGTATCTTACTCGCGCTAAGGAAGATCAGGATTCCATTTACTACCTCGTCGGGCTCGACCGTAAATCAATGGAAGCCGGACCTTACCTCGAGGCCTTCCAAAAGCGCGGGATCGAAGTCATCTTCCTCACCGACAACATCGACGACTACATCATGGAGACCCTCCGTGAGTATAAAGGCAAGAAGCTCGTCAGCGCCGACCGCGCGGAGATCGAGCTCGATGAACTCCCAGAGAGTGAGTCAAAGCTGGACGATGAAGAGAGCAAAGGGCTCATCGAGTGGCTTGGCAAAACCCTCGGCGAAAAAGTCGAAAGCGTCGACATGGGCAAGCGCCTCGTCTCTCACCCCGTCGTGGCACTCACCCCGCAGGATGCTCCAAGCGGCCAGATGCGCGCCATGATGGAAGCGATGGGCCAAGCCGGACCAGACCCGAAGGCCCGCCTCGAGTTCAACCCGAACCACGAGATCGTCGCGAAGCTCAACACGCTCCGTAAAGAAGACGAAGAAGTGGCCGGAGTCGTCGCGAACCAACTCGCCGACAATGCGCTCCTCGCCGCCGGACTCGTCAAAGATCCCTCCAGCATCATCTCGGGCATGAACTCATTGCTCGGGAAGCTGATGAAGTAAGCGATCCCGTTCTTAAATTTCAAAAACGACGCTCGAAAGGGCGTCGTTTTTTTT
>JALZWJ010000044.1 GCA_023300065.1 Akkermansiaceae bacterium | reverse complement strand
ACAAAGCCGCTCAATCTTGATGAGGTAGAATTGCTCCTCAAACGAGCCGTGCGGAGCCGCTCCCTAGAAAAAGAGAATGTCAAACTCGTTGCTGAGAACGAGACGCTTAAAGAAAGCAAAGCAAAAGCCTCATACGGACTAGAAAGGTTGATTGGGAAATCCCCTCAAATGACAAAGGTCGCGAGTAAGATTGAGCAAATCGCCCCCACCCGTGCGACCATCCTGATCGAGGGTGAATCGGGAACAGGTAAAGAGGTGGTGGCTCATGCTCTCCACGATCTCTCAGGCCGACCGGGCGAAAAATTCGTAGCAGTGAACTGTGCCGCACTCTCATCCCAGCTCCTCGAAAGCGAGCTCTTCGGCCACGAGAAAGGCGCCTTTACAGGAGCCTCGCAGCGACGTGTGGGGCGCTTTGAACAGGCTCATGGCGGCACCCTCTTTCTGGATGAGATCGGAGAAATCGACTCTCAAACCCAAGTGAAACTCCTCCGCGCCCTCTCCGAGCGAACCATCGAACGGGTCGGCTCCAATACTCCTGTAAAAATTGATGTCCGCGTCATCGCTGCAACAAACCGGAAACTCGCTGACATGGTCAAAGAAGGGACTTTCCGAGAGGATCTCTACTTTCGCTTAAACGTCTTGGGCCTCGAAATGCCGCCCCTCCGAACACGAAAGGAAGACGTTGTCCTCCTCGCAAATACCTTTTTAGTGGAATTTGCAAAAGAAAATCACCGCGATGAAAAACCCCTTTCAGAGGCCGCCATGGGCCAACTTCTCTCCTATGATTGGCCGGGTAATGTCCGTGAACTCCGCACCGCCATTGAGCACGCGGTTGTCATGTCGAATCAAAACATCCTCGATATCCAACACCTCCCCGACTTCATCACCGGCGGCGGGCATCGATTTGAGAGACAATCGGAGAAAAACACCCTTGCTCCCGAGCAGGAATTCAACTTGCATGCCCTAGAGCAAATGACCATCCAAAGAGCGCTGCGAGAGACTGATCAAAATCGGACAAAAGCAGCTTATTTATTGGGAATAAGCCGACGCACCCTGCAACGAAAACTTCGCGAGGTTCCGCCTATCGAGAAATAATCATTATGAGTAGTCAAAAAAAAATCGGTGGTATGGATACCGCCCTCTTGATCCGCCGCCTTCTTTTCTTTGTCCTCCTGTTCATCCTCGTTTTCTTTTACCTCGTTCTCACCTTTAAAGGGCTAACGACACCCCGAGGAATGGAGCAAGCCCAGATCGGGCGTGAAATCGCTAGGGGAAATAATGCCACCACAAAGGTGATCCGCCCGGCCGCTATTTGGCAGGCCCAGCAGCATGAAAACGCTGACCTTGAGCTAGACGCCTTCTACGACACCTACCACTCCCCGCTTAACCCTTTCCTCTATGGAGCGGTCTTAAAGGCCGTCGGGGGGGATGATTTTGAGAAATTCCAAATGGTGGAGGATTCCCGCACCGTCTTCCGACTAGATCGAGTCATCGCAGCGGTTTCGGTGATCCTATTCCTCATTGCAATCGGGATTAACTACCTCCTGATCTCTCGCATCTTCGACGTAAAGATTGCAGGAATGACCGTCCTCCTCATGACACTCAGTGATCTGATGTGGAAATTCACCCAAACAGGGCTTCCGCAGATGCTGATGTTACTCTTGTTCTCGTGCGCCCTATTCTTCATTTACCGAGCTCTTGAATCATCAATCGAAAACCGAGTCGCAATTGGCTCAATCATCATCGCAGCAGTCTTCCTCGCCCTTCTTGCTCTCTCACACTGGCTCACCATTTGGATTATTTTAGGCTTCGTCATCTATGCTGCTTTCTTCTTCAGACCAAAGGGCATTTCTGGACTCACGGTCCTCGGTATCCTCGTCATATTCAGCCTCTACTTCATGGCTAAAAACGTCGAGTGGACCGGCAACCCAGGCGGAACGGCATTCCTCACTCTCTACGGCGGCCTGACAGATTCCGAGAGTAACATCATGCGGACCAGTGACCCCAGCGAAGAAACCTACCGGGTTCTCCACAATCTCAACTCGTTGATTCTTAACACCTCATCGAACATGCTCCGTCAAGCAAACCTCCTCTACAATAACCTTGGAGCCATCATTGCTGCCCCCCTCTTTTTCTTAGCCTTGATCCACCCTTTCAAGAGACCATCAATCGCTAATTTCCGTTGGATCATCCTCATCATGTGGGCCATGGCCACCCTAGGAATGGCTCTCTTCGGACTCTCCGAAAAAGCCACCGACGCAAACCAGCTCCACATCCTTTTTGCTCCCATCATGACGGCCTATGGCCTGGCCTTTCTTTCCATCCTTTGGAGCCGTATCGACCTTCCATCGGGCAGCGCAGTCATGCGTTATGGCCACTTCGTCATCGTCGTCATCCTGAGCGCTGGCCCACTCATCCTAACCATTCCTAACGCCCTTCGAACTGGTTTGATTGTAGGGGCAAACCAACGCCCAGTCTGGCCACCCTATTGGCCACCGGTCTTAAGTCGCACCCTCCACGATGCCACCGCCGAGGACGAAATTATTTTTTCTGACCAACCTTGGGCCGTTGCTTGGTATGCAGACCGGATGTCCATCTGGCTTCCACGTAAGGTCGATGAATTTGAGGCCATGGAGCAACTCGCCGAAGATCAAAAGCTCAAGACCGTCGGCATCCTCATGTCCCCAGTCTCCTTTGAAAAAAACCCTCTCTACTCTTCCGCACCATTCGGCACGGGAGAAGAATTTGCAGCCCTCATGCTAGATGGTGCCGCCATCAGCGCCACCGCAGGCCAGATTGGCCGAGGAGGACTGAGAATGAGAAGCCCCATCCTCAGCAAGGTGATGGCTGACTACCCGGAAGAACGCCACCTCTTCCCGATGCGCATCATCTATTACTCTAAGAAGCCCATCATTCAGCAGTAACCGCTGACCTTTTCCCATGCCTGCCAAGAAAAAAGCCTCGCCTCCACCGGCTGCTGAATCGTTCGAAGAGGCCGCGGACGAGCTCGATGACATCATCCAGATCCTCGAGCAAGAACCCACTTCTCTCGCAAAACTTCTGGATGACTTCGAACGAGGCCAAGCCCTACTCTGTTACTGCCAAGATACCTTAAAATCGGCACGCAAACGTCTCGACATTGTCGAAGCTAAGCTCCAAGCATCCTCACGCATTGATGAGTCAACCGACTTATCTCCAGACGAAGAGCCCTCAAACGACGACGATGTCCGACTCCTCTAAAACTCCTTTCCTTGACCAAATTCAAGGCCCCTCCGATCTCCAGAAAATTGCAAGCGAGGACCTCCCTTCGCTCGCTGAAGAAATAGATCGGAAGAGCACACG
>JALZWJ010000043.1 GCA_023300065.1 Akkermansiaceae bacterium | reverse complement strand
GTGCGCTGGCCCGGACAGATCGCAGCAGGCTCCACGAGTGATCAGCTGGTGGGCCTACAAGATCTCTTTGCCACCACTTCAGAGATTACCGGTAAGGAATTGCCTGCGAGCAGCGCCGAAGACAGCGTGAGTTTTCTACCAGCCTTCACAGGTCAACCCATCGTTTCGACACGTGCTGGCCTGATCCACCATTCCTTCAGCGGTCACTTCGCTTATCGCATGGGTAAGTGGAAGTTACTCTTGGCAAAAGGTTCTGGTGGGTGGTCCTCACCCCAAGAAGATAAAACGCCAAAGGACAGCCCAAAGGCACAACTCTATGATATGGAGGCCGACCCTGGTGAAACGATCAACCTCTACCTTTCACACCCTAAAATCGCGGCAAAGCTCCTCACCCAATTAGAGGCCGACGTCGCTCGCGGCCGCAGCACCGATGGTGCTGCCGCTCAGAACGACACTCAGAAAATCATCCTTTGGAAAACCCGCTCATAAAATTATGATGGGCCAACTTTTAAGAGTGCTCTGATCGCTTTCATTGGGACTGCTATCTCAAGCGTCCACTCTCCCCCACCCGTCCTGCCTGCATCTACCAAGAGGTTTCCCACGCAGATCGGATGGCCCATTCATATCCTCGGAGCAATTGGGCGGCGACAATCGCCCCCCACAAAGAAGCAGAGCGATCTCTTATTTCCTCTTTTTCGGACGGACTTGATTTAAAACCGCGGCCATTTCCGTCACGATTTCGGGATGCTTCCGATAGAGGTTCTCAGTCTGGTTCGGATCCGCTTCGAGGTCGTAGAGCTGAGCCGGTGGAGCATTTCCCTTCAATTTTCCATTCACGATGTCGCTATTGGGAGTATCGACCAACTTCGCCACCGCAGGTCCACCCCAAGCGTGTTGATTGGGCTTTGATCCTCGGAATCCCCCATCGCTCTTCGCCGGAATGTACATCCACTTCCCTTTCCGATACGACATGTGGCTCGTCTTGTTCGGCGTGATGAACATTTCGTCACGCAGGGGTTTTTCCGGATTCCCCGTGAAGGCAGGCAGCATGTTAATGCTGTCCCTAGAGTTCTCTAATTTTTGACCCGTAAGAGCGGCGAAGGTCGAGAGTAAATCCACGCTAATGGTGAGTTGATCAGACACAGAACCAGCTTCAATTTTCCCAGGCCATTTCGCGATAAAAGGGACACGGTGCCCCCCTTCCCAAACGCCGAACTTAGAACCCAGAAGCTTGCCGTTAATAGAGTGTCCTTTCGCCGCAGCAACCCGCCCCCCGAGATTAAACATCCCTCCGTTATCACTTGTGAAAATAATGAGGGTATTATCGGCGACCCCTTTTTCTTCGAGCGTTTTCACCACCTCGCCCACGATCCAATCGAGCTCATGCACAAAGTCGCCATAGACGCCGCTTTCGCTACTCCCTTGAAAGCGCTTGGCGGGAGTGAAAGGATGGTGAACATTCGTGGTGGCGAAGTAGCAGAAGAAGGGCTTCTCCTTCCGCCCCTTGATCCAAGAGGTCGCCTTTTCGGTGAGCTTGGTTCCGACCTCATAATCGTTGAAGAGTTTGTGGGCTGCCACAGCTCCAGAAAACTGATTGGCACTCCGTTGAGATTCCTTGGGCTGAATCGGCGTGATGGGAGTCACCTGATCCTTCTTTGCATCTCTGCCAAGGTGAATGATGGGGTCCGCCGGATCACTGCCTACGATGCTGTCATTTTCGACATAGACGAAGGGCGAAGCACTGTTCACCACAGGCATCCCAAAGTAATAATCAAAGCCGAGATCTTGCGGTCCAGGGCGGAGAGGTTCTTCCCACGTGTTAACTCCTTTACCAAATCCGAGATGCCATTTTCCAAAGGCGGCAGTGTCATAGCCACTCTTCTTGAAGACATCAGCAATAGTGAGGGTTTCTGCTGGGATGAGAAGATGCGAGGTGATCGCAGCCGGGCCCCAGATGCCCTTGCCTCCATTTCCTCGGAAAGGGTATTGCCCGGTGAGAAGTCCGTAGCGAGAAGGCGTGCAGACCGATGAGGCAGAGTGGGCATCGGTAAACTTTCGGCCCTCGGCCGCGAGCTTGTCGATATTAGGTGTCTTGAGCTTCGTCGCACCGTAGCAACCAAGGTCTCCGTAACCGAGATCATCAGCGAAGATCAGAACGACGTTTGGGAGCTCGGAGCTCTGTAGAGGTAGGAAGGAAAGAGCGAGGGCACTGGCTGTTTTAACGATGAACTTCATGGTGTGAATAATACGATAGTAAAAGGCGGCGGGGCTTGATCACCCGCAAACAGGAAAATTTTAGTAAATTGAATCAACCTTACGCCTACCGGAATGGCTCGGGAAATTGATCATCGTCTACACGGCTTGATGCCATCAGAATAGCGCGACGTCTTCAGCGTTGAGAGCTTTTTAAGCTCCCCGCTTATCGCATTTATTTTGATCTCGAATTCGCTCAAGTGTCCACTCTCGATCAATGACTTTTCTGAAAGCTTAGGTCATTTCTTTGTTCGCATCTCTGATGCCTAGCCTCGTATACCGAAATTCAGGAAAGAAACTTTCACATCATTTTCACGGACGACCAAGGCGATCAGGCCCTCGGCCACGATGGATCGCCAATACCATGACCAGCTAGATCACGAAAGAACCCACCGAGCTGATCGACCTCATGAGAACTTTCGTCGAAACCTCCGGAGCCACTTACCCAGAGACCGTCACGGGCCATCAGATCATCCCGATGCAGGGAAAAAGCATTCTGAAATCCACGCACGAATGAAACGAGAGTTCACCGATTGGAAAAAAGGAGCCTTGGAAGAGCACAAGTCCGTGCCGAAAGAAAATCAAATGATTTAGGAAAGCACTAAGGCTAATTTTGGAGGACCTTTTCGCCTTCGCTCTTGGCGATAACGAGAGCGCAGCAGCTATCCCCCCAGACATTGACGGCAGTGCGGCTCATGTCGAGGAGGCGGTCGACGGCGAGGAGGGCGATGATGGCGGTTTCGGCTCCTGGGATATTGGTGCTAGTGAGGATGATCATGATCGCAACGAGGGAGGCAGAGGGAATACCGGCCACGCCAACGCTGGTAAGAAGGGCACTGATCACGACCATGATCTGCGCGGCCATGGAGAGCTCAAAACCCATGACTTGAGCCACAAAGATAACGGCGACACATTCGTAAAGAGCAGTTCCATCCATATTCACGGTGGCTCCGAGTGGGAGCGTGAAACTCGCAGTCCCCTTCGAGACACCCGCGTTTTCCTGAACGCAACGCATCGTGACGGGAAGCGTGGCGGAGGAGGAGGCGGTGGAAAAAGCGGTCAGAAGGGCGGTGCGCATGGCGCGGAAGTGGTCGAGCGGGTTCACGCCAGCGAGGACCCGAATCACGATGGGCATGATCACAAACATGTGCAGGCCGAGGGCCAGCAGGACCGTGAAGAAGTATTTTCCAAGGCTAAGGAAGAGCCCCCCGCCCGTCGCATAGACGACTGGGACGATGAGCGCGTAGACGCCGATCGGGGCGAGTGACATGATGCCTTGGGTCAGCTTGATCATGACCTCATTCAGGGCGACGAAGAGATCGCGCAATGGAGAGACCTTCGGCAGTGGGAGCTGGGTCATGGTGATGGCAAAAAGGAGGCTGAAAAAGATGAGGCCAAGCATTTGTCCCCCACTTGCTGCGCTGACAACATTGGTGGGAATCATGCGAATGAAGAAGCCTGAGAGTTGGTCAAATAATCCCTGTTGTTCGGTGCCGGTGACTTGCGCCTCGGCGACTTTTTTCTGTTCTGCGGCAGTTGGCTCGTGGCTTTCAAAGGCCGCACGGATGTCCTCGTTCGGAGCACCATC
>JALZWJ010000042.1 GCA_023300065.1 Akkermansiaceae bacterium | reverse complement strand
TTGGGATTAATGATTTCATGACCGGGTGGCTGAGTCGTGAGGTCGGAACGGCACGTTGGTTGACTCTGATGTTGGGCGCGAGTGGGACGATTTCTTTCGGCCTTTTAATCAAGCAGCGCAAGGAGGCCGCGGTACTATTGAGGTCACGAGCGGCGGGGGGCTTTATGCTCGCTGCGGGATTAGTCATGGGGGTGCAGGCCCTCTTGGTGAACCTCGCCTTTAGTGGGTATGGACAACCGACTTTGAGCAATGTCGTCTACAGCTCTCGTGGCGTCATGGCGGTGATTTTTCTCTACCTGATCGGGAAGAAGAGTGATCCGCGATTTATTAAGAAGCAGACATGGGGAGCGGTGCTCATGATCGTGGCTTTAGCGATCGTGCTAAGGCCGTGAGAACTCGATTTACCAACAAGAGGCGGCTTCGATTAAGGGCTTTGAACTTGGTCCAGATGGTAGATCTCACCACCACCTTTCGGAGTGCTCCAGTGGTGAGAGTTTGCTAAAGCGTGATGGGTGAACTGATGCGCGGTAGCTGCGGCCTCTGGGATGGATTTTCTTTTAGAAATCTCAGCCGTGATGGCCGCGGCAAGAGTGCAGCCGGTTCCGTGGCTCTGTGGGAGATCTAGATGGGGGGAGTCAAAAGTCTTCAAGGAATCGCCGATGGAGAGGATGTCGCGGTGAGTTTGATTAATTTCTAAATGCCCGCCTTTGAGGTAGCAGGCGGTATTGAATTTTAGAGCGAGTTCCTGTGCGGCGGATGCTTGGTCGGCAAAGTTTTTGAGAGATCGGCCGAGTAAGATTTCTGCTTCAGGGATGTTTGGGGTGATGACACTCGCAAGGGGGAGCAGGCGGGTGGCGATGGCCTCTAAGGCATCCTCAACGAGCAAGGGGTCGCCGGTGGAAGCCACCATGACGGGGTCCACGATGATGGGGATGTCGAGGTTGGTTAAGAGTTCACAAATCGCGACGACGTGGGCTTTTGAATAAAGCATCCCCGTTTTAATGGCTGTGATGGGGTAGCTTTCTAAGAGGAGGCGGATTTGATCCTGTAGGACGACTGGAGGAATGGGGTGGACCGTGTTTACGGTGAGGGGGGTTTCTGAAACCACACAGGTGACGGCGGTGAGGCCATGAACACCGAGGCTGGAAAATGTTTTAAGGTCGGCTTGGAGACCAGCACCGGCGGAGCAGTCTGAACCTGCGATTGTCATAGCGAGAGATGGTTTCATATCGGTTCAGCTTAGCACGTGAATGCTAGTGAGCAAGGTGATGCTGAGATGATCTTGCGCCTCAACCGTGACTCGCTAGAGTCTGGGGATGCTCGACGAGTTTCAAGAACTACCCGGTCTCAATGTCGAGGTGGGGGAAGTGATTTATATGCCTCATCTGGAGGCTCCGCCGGAGCGCCCGCATCCTTTTGTTTATTTTATTTCGATTCTTAATGACTCGAAAGAAAGTGTGACGATTCGAGGGCGAAAGTGGATTCTGAAAGACTCAGAGGGAGACATCATAGTGGTAGAGGGGCGGGGTGTGGTTGGGGAGGCTCCCGTGATTCCACCTGGCGAGCGCTTCTCTTACAATTCATACCACGTCATTAAAAATAACAGTAATGCGAGCGGGGCATTCTTTGGAATGACTCAGGCTGGCAAGGCTGTCCGCACCGCGATTCCGGCCTTCTCACTTAAGATCCCGGATGAGGTGTGATCACTTCATGCATCGTCAGGTCATGAGCTTCAGTAGGGAGAGTGGGGAGGAGCTGATCTTGAAAGCAGACCCCGATTCTTCGTGCGGTCAGGAATTTTTCTAAAGCGCGGTCGTAGAACCCGCCACCTTGGCCGAGGCGGGAGCCGCATTTAGTGAAGGCGAGTCCCGGGCAGATCACGACATCGAGGATCCGTGTCTGAGTTCCCTCGGTCGGCTCCATGATGCCAAAGCGGCCTTTCCTGAGTTTGGAGGAGGTATTGATTGGGATGAATTCCATCTCGGTTCCCGTCACGATACGTGGAAGAAACCACTCGATGTCAGGCGCTGTGGAGAGGAGATCGAGAAGCTGAACCTCTGTCGGTGAACCAGCGAAGATAGCGACCCGTGTGCCGGGCGGAAAGGTGAGCTGTGCTCTGATGAAGTCTGATTCAGTGTCCTTCGTCGCCGCTGACAGTGTGCGGAGCTGCTGCCTGATTTTAGCTCTGAGGCTGGCTTTGGCGTTCGCTTCCTCATTCATCTCACTGAAATAATAAATGGAAATGGCGTGAGAGGACAAGCCCGGGGCTTTAATCCTTCAGGTAGGGTTCGAGGGCTTCCCTGAGTGCTCCGCGAGCGCGGAAGAGTTGGCTTTTTACGGCTGGGATGGAGAGTTCCAAGACGCTTGCAATCTCATCGTAGGGCATCTTTTCATAGCGTCGCAGAATGATGGCAAGCCGCTGTTTTTCGGGAAGCTGCGCGATGGCATGATCGACGTTTTTTTGAAGCTCGGCATTGACCAATGACTCATCGGGCCGGGAGGCAGGAGTGGTGTCCTCCACGGTGCGGTGCCAGTCGTCTTCCTGCTCTTCGAGTGAGTGTTCCTTGCGCCTCGATTTCTTCCGCGTGGCATTAAAGACGAGGTTCCGGGTGATCGTGAAGAGGAAGGTCGTGAACTTTGCGGTGGGCTTGTATCGCTTGGAAGATTTCCAAAGTCGGATAAAGACCTGTTGGGCGATGTCCTCACTCTCTGAGGAGTTGTTGGTCATCTTCGCAACGGTGCCTACGACTGCGTGCTGATGCTTTTCGACCAAAGTCCGAAAAGCATCCTCATCATCAAGAGCAACTCGGGCCATCAAGGCCAAGTCCTCTTCATTTGCGTCATCTCCCATTAGTTGTTAAATCTAACCGCTGGGACGGCATGGAGTCGCGTTTAATTTTAAACTTCTTCAGCTTCGATTAAATCATCGTAGCTTTGGCGTTTACGAACGACTTTGGCGTCATCTCCATCGACCAAAATTTCAGCCGGGAGAGGGTGGGAGTTATAGGTGGTGGCCATCACCATGCCATAGGCTCCCGCGCTCATGAGGGCGATCGTATCACCCGGCATGAAATTGGCGAGGGTGCGGTCTTGGCAGAAAAAATCTCCGCTCTCGCAGATGGGGCACAACGACACCTCCCTCTTCTGCCGCAGCCTCTGTC
>JALZWJ010000041.1 GCA_023300065.1 Akkermansiaceae bacterium | reverse complement strand
GAGTCATCCCTTCATGCAGCAGCGGAATCTGATGCGGGTTGCGATGAGCACCGCTTCGCTGGGGCGCAATGCCTCCACGCCACTTCGGCTCACCCTTTTGCTCGATCAAAGTGGCTCGATGGAGCGCGCCGACCGGGCCGAAAGTGTGAAGCGGGCCTTTGCCCTCCTCGCCGCGCAGCTCACTGCGAACGATGAGATCACGCTCATCGGCTTCGCCCGCACTCCGCGTCTTTTGGCGGAGCGGGTGAAGGGGGACGAGGCCGCGAAGCTGGCTCAAATCATCGCGAATCCTCTCACGGAAGGTGGGACGAATCTGGAAGCGGCGCTTGCCTCTGGTCTCCAACTCGCGAAGCAGCAGTTCCTGGCCGGAGCGCAAAATCGCATCATTCTCCTCACCGATGGCGCGGCGAATCTGGGCGATGCTTTACCGCGAAATCTCGCGAAACACGTGGCCGTGATGCAACAGTCAAACATCGCCTTTGATGCCTGCGGAGTGGGTGCCGATGGCTTGAATGACGAGGTCCTGAGCGCGCTCACGAAACAAGGAGACGGCCGCTACTACTTCCTCGACCGCCCGGAGGATGCCGACGCGGGCTTCGCCAAGCAAATCGCCGGCGCCCTCCGCCCATCCGCTAAGAATGTCAAAGTGCAGATCCTTTTTAACCCCGAGCGGGTTTCGAAGTTCAAGCTCTACGGCTTTGAGAAACACAAGCTGAAGAAGGAGGACTTCCGCAATGATTCGGTAGACGCCGCCGAAATGGCAGCGGAGGAGAGCGGGGTCGCCTTGTATCACTTCGAGCCGCTCCCAGAGGGGCGCGGTGACATCGGCACCGTCTCGGTCCGCTTTCTGGACACCGCGAGCGGGCAGATGGTGGAGCGCACTTGGGGGATCCCTTACGAGCCCGAGGTAAGCCTTTTCCCAGAGTCGAATCCTAAGCTCCGCCTCGCGTGTGTCGCCGGTCTCTTTGCCGAGAAACTCAAAGGCAGCATCATCGGCGAGCGCGTCGATCTGGCCCGCCTCCGCCAAGAGGCTGAGGCCCTCAAACTCCCCTTCGATGATCAAGCCCGCTTCTGGTCGCTCAAGACGATGTTAGAAGAAGCCGATCAGTAATTTTTTCTCAATCCCACTCTCCACTTTTATGAAAATCACACGATTTCTCCCCCTCCTTTTCTGTTCTCTGCTTTCCGCTCAGGATGTGCCGGATCCTCTGCCGCCCGTTGTCGAGGAGCCCGCGCTGGTCGAGGTCATCGAGGAGAAAAAATCCGATCACCGCATCATCATCGAGGCCCCCGCACCTGCGGCAAAGACTCCGCTCTTTTACACCGCAGCGCTATCGGTGGATGCTCGTTTTCATGCGGAGAGATTAGTCGAGGTTGCAGAGGTTCATTTCGCGGTGATCCAAGGCGAGGCTCCTGTGCTTTCGGTCGAGGTTTTAGGCGCTGCTCCGATTGTGAAGGTGGAAGGCGATCAGGTGAAGTCGTGGGCGGTTCGGAAAGAAGGAGAGGCGCACTTTCTTGACTTCATCCCGCGTGATCCTAAGGCCGAGTCCCTGCATGCGAAGGTCGTCTTTGCTCGCGAATCGCTCAAGCTTCCCGCCTCCTTAGCGCTCTCTACTTTCGGCCCAGCCTCGTCCTCCGGCTTTACTTCGACTTACACTATCGGTCATGCCGAGGGGCTGCATCATCAGCTCGTTTCCGCACAGGGAGTGCTGACCTTGAAGAGTCAGAAAGAGACCGACCGACTCACCTCGGCGGAGCGCGCATCCCTCACGGCAGCGGTCTCACTCTCGGCCGCGCAACCGCTCCCGGTGGAGCTGCGTGAGACTCGTTTAGTGGGTGAGATTTTATCGGAAGAGGGCTCCGCGTCCTTCCGCCTGATCGGGACGGCACACGTCACGAGCACCGAGCCTGTTTCGCTCACCGTTCTGCATGGTCGCGCCGCGCCCGTGTCGGCGGTTTCGACTCCGGACTATCGGCTCAAGCTGGCTGCGGGCGGCTACCAGATGGAGTTCAACAAGCCCGGCGTCTATCCCATCGATCTCGCCTTCGTTACTCCCGTGCAGGCGGATGGAGAGTGGAAGAAAATCAACTTCTACGTGCCAAGCGGCGCGGTGGTGCCGATCGAGTTAAAGGGCATCGCGCCTTCCGCGGTCTTCCATTCTACCTCATCAGTCAGTCCTCTTTCAGTTGCGGATTCGCACCAAGCATTCCTCCCCGCGAGTGGATTGTGCCAATTTGCGTGGCAGCCGAAACGGAAATCAGACGATGGCAAACTTTTCTACACCAGTGAAGCAATGGGCGAGATTTCAGTCGGGGCCGGCTTGCTCCGCCAAATGACCTCGCTCACCGTGAAGACGCTCCAGGGGACTCTCCCAGATTTGAAAATTCAGCTCGCTGGGGCGGGTGAAATCCTCGCCGTAGAAGGTGAGAATGTTCTCAGTTGGCAGGTTACTAAAAAGCAGGTTCTTGAGGTTCTTCTGACTCGCCCTGTCACGAAAGAGGCCTCCTTTGTGATCCGCTCCCAGTCAGCGCTTGCCGCTTTGCCGGTGAAGACCGCGCCACTCCGGCTCACTCCTCTCGGGGCGGTTCGCCACTCCGGATACTTCCGCATCTACAATCGTGGGGCAGTCCGCATCGAGGTCATGAAGCCGACCGGGCTCACCCAGCTTTCTCCTGATCAATATCCCGATGCGAGTGCACTGCCAAAGGCGATTCGCCAGATTTTCCACTACCGTTATCCTGCCGCGACACGTTCC
>JALZWJ010000040.1 GCA_023300065.1 Akkermansiaceae bacterium | reverse complement strand
TATTTAAAGATTCAAAAAATTCAAAGGGAAGGCGCGGAAAAGTGCCGGAAATCTCTGGAGTCAAAAGGTAAGGAAGCGAGCTAGGCGAAGCCTTAAAGAAAGGAGTCGTGGCGCCCTCGCCGCTTCGGTTCGCGTGGTCGGCGGACGGCTGGGGTTGCGGGGGCGTGGTTGAGAAGTGGCGAGGCGCCACGGCTCCTTTCTTGGGAGCGTGGCCCTACAAAAAAGCCTCGGGAAATCCCGAGGCTTTGAGAGTGATTTTTTGATCCGCTGGCTTCTACCAAGGCATGAGGAACTTCGCGTTGAAGGCGAAGACTTTCTCACGGATCACAGCGAGCTGTGCGTCATCTTCACGGGCTTGGAGCGCTTCGTGGATGAGGTCCGCTACGGTTTCTGCATCCTGCTCTTTCATGCCACGGGTCGTGACGGCGGGAGTGCCGATCCGGATTCCGCTCGGCTTCATGGGGCCTGCTTCATCGAAGGGAATGGAGTTCTTATTCACGGTGATGCCCACTTTATCGAGCGTGTCCGAGACGATGGATCCATCCAGCCCGACGGGTCGGAGATCGACCATGAAGACGTGGTTATCAGTGCCGCCGGAAACGATGCGGTATCCGTTTTTAGCAAGCGCGGCAGACATGGCCTGCGCGTTCTTGATGACCTGCGTTTGATACTCCTTAAAGCAGGGCTTCAGCGCCTCACCAAAGCAGACCGCCTTGGCCGCGATGACATGCATGAGCGGGCCGCCTTGCACACCGGGGAAGACGCGGCCATCGATCTTTTTGGCATACTCTTGCTTGCAGAGAATGACGCCACCACGGGGTCCACGGAGTGACTTGTGCGTGGTGGAGGTGACGAAATCGGCGTGAGGAACGGGGCTGGGATGCACGCCGGCTGCGACGAGTCCGGCGATGTGCGCCATGTCTACGAAGAGGTAGGCTCCCACCGCTTTGGCGATTTTACCCATGCGCTCGAAGTCGATGGTGCGGGAGTAGGCGCTGGCCCCACAGGTGATGAGCTTTGGCTGCACTTCCTTGGCCTGAGCTTCGAGGGCATCGTAGTCGATCGTCTCATCCTCAGCGGTCACGCCGTAGTGGGTGACATCGTAAAGGCGGCCCGAGAAATTCGCAGGGTGACCGTGCGTGAGGTGACCTCCGTGCGCGAGGTCCATGGTGAGGATCTTATCACCCGGCTGGAGCACCGCGAAGTAGACGGCGGTGTTGGCCTGGCTCCCAGAGTGCGGCTGCACGTTCACGTGGTCTGCGCCAAAGAGTTCCTTCAAACGCGCGATGGCGAGTTCCTCAACAACATCCACATTCTCACACCCACCATACCAACGGCGGCCGGGGTAACCCTCCGCGTATTTATTAGTCAGGAGTGAGCCCTGTGCCTCCATCACAGCGGGGCTGCAGAAGTTCTCTGAGGCGATGAGCTCGATGTGGCTGCGCTGGCGCTTTTCTTCACCCACGATCGCTTCGAAAACTGCCGAATCAGTCATGGCGAGGCGGGAGCCGGAAGCCTTACAAAGGCGCGCTTCATGGCGACCACCCTCGAAGTCTGTGCCTAAGAAAGTGGTGACCATTTCCAAGGCCACCTCAGTCGTGACTACGGCTTGGCCGAGGCAGAGGACATTGGCGTCGTTGTGCGAACGGGTGATTTTTGTCTCATCCACCGTGCGGACATTGGCAGCGCGGACATCGCGGAAACGATTCGCGGTGAGACAGACGCCGACGCCAGAGGTGCAGACTAAAATGCCTCGGTCGGCGCGGCCCTCATTCACGGCACGGGCCGCTTCATTCGCGTAGTCGGAGTAGTCCACCGACTCCTTCCCGTGGGTGCCGTAATCGACCACCTCATGGCCAGCCCCTTTCAGAGCCTCCACGATGGCGTTTTTCAACTCAACTCCGCCGTGATCGGCTCCAACAACAATGCGGTAAGAATCAGCGCTCATAGAACTCACAATCACTGACGCCTCACCACGGTATTGGCAACCGCTAACTTAGAAAACGCTCCCTTAACTGGCTCCATCACGGCCTTCTAAGAAGCCTATGATGCCTCCCACCGCCTCGTTCAGGACGGTCGAGGTCGTCTCGTAGGCTCTGCGGCCCATCCCGATTGGGTCTGGGACATCCAGCCCGACCTTTCCGTTAATCTCTACAAAATCACAAGCGAGGTGGTATTTTTCCTCATGCTCAGGGTGCATCATCTCCAGCATTTCGAGGTGCCCTTCCGTCATGCAAAAGACCGCCTCAGCTTCCTTCAACATCTTCTCATCCACCATACGGCTGCGGAATTTCTCCAGCGTGATCCCCTGCCCCTTCAGCACCGCCACCGTTTCCCGGCTCGCTGAGCTGCCATCCTGAGCGGCCACTCCCGCTGAGCTGACCTTAAAGTCACCCTCCTTCGCGGCTTTGCGGAAAATGCCTTCCGCCATCGGGCTACGGCAAGTATTTCCCGTGCAGACAAATAGGACCTTACGTGACATGGAAAGGAAACTAACTTTTCCTCCGTATCACTCAACCATCAATTCAATCGAAATGAAGATCTTCAACTACGCCCTCGCCGCCCTCTTCTTCCTCTTCGCCTTCTTCCAGAAGAATGATGTCGATCCCGGCATCTACCATAACCCATCCTCGCTGGATGCCGCGTTGTGGCTCCTTTTCTATGCCATCATCGGGGTCGGGTTCATTGTCCTCAACTTCCGCCGCCTCCCGCTCTGGTTCTTCACCCTCGCCATCATCGCTTGCCTCATCGAGATGTCCCTCTCCGGCCCTGGCCTGTGGGACAATCTCTTCGGCGAAAAACCCTTCACCATGGCCGATGGATCCATGTCTGCCGCTGACCCGCGCGTGGAGCTCACGCGCGAGTTCTTCGGCGCCGTCATCGCCCTCATCGCGGTGCTGTTCCAGTTCTGGCAGGTTAGGAAACGGCGGGGCGACGGCGGGCTGGTTGAGTGACCTTTACCTCCCCCATCAGAGGAGACCAGTTGACACACCAGTCTGGAGTATGGTATTTTTTCTTCTAGAAAGAAAATACCGATGACTGTTACAGCGCCCAAAGAGGATTTACAGAAGATTACCGTGGAGATTCCAAAATCTCTTTTAACGGCTGCCCAAGAGCAGACCGGAAAAGGAATCACTCAAACTGTCACCGCCGGACTCAAGAAACTCCGTGCTGAGCGGGCCTACAAAGCGATCCTCGCGATGAAGGGAAAGGTCGATCTTGAACTCGATCTGAATGAACTCCGCGAAGACCGACTGCCGGAATGATCGCGGCAGATACCAGCAGTGTTGTCAACTTCCTCAAAGGCGAAGACACACCCGACGTCCAACTGATCGAAGAGGCATTGGCAAATCATGCCCTCGTGTTGGCCCCTGTTGTGGTGAGCGAGTTGCTGAGCTCTCCTAAAATGACCACAGATCTACGGGAGTGGATTTTAGACCTGCCTCAATTGCCCATGAAAGAGGGATTCTGGAGTCGAGTGGGTGACAACCGCGCCACCATTTTACGAGCGAAGAAAAAAGCACGATTGGCTGATTCAATGATCGCGACCTTCAGCCTTGATCACGGAGTCCCGCTCATCGCCAGAGACAGCGACTACCGCCATTTCAGCGATCACTTCGGCCTTCTTTTACTCTGATTTTCGAGTTGTCGTTTTTCGCAACGATTCTGAGACTTTCTTCAGATTCAACCCATAGGGCCCCAGTTTGACAGAAAACTGGTTTACCGGTTTACTGGCTACGTGAAAACGACTTTGGACCTGCCTGAAGATCTCGTCATCGAGATCAAACTCAAGGCTGCCCGCGAACATCGGAAGATGAAAGATGTCGCGGTTGAAGCTCTCCGGGTGGGTTTGAAAAACGGAGGAAATTGGGATGAGAAATCTGAAAAGAAAGCCCTTCTTGAGCGTAAATTAGCCGCAATCAAGCGGCTAGGGCCAGTCGATAAACCCCAGCAAAAGGCCCTCGCTGACTACCTCATTGAGTATCGTGAAGATCGTTAAACTGACACAATGATCGCGACCACAGCCCTCCTCCATGGCGGACGCCTCGCCACTCGCAACATTCAGGATTTCCAATGCTTCGTCCCCCTTGGCCTCGAACTGATCGAGGTCTAGTTCTTAAAAAACAGCGCTCGCCAACGGGCCTCTTGAACTGCTTCACTCCCGCGCACTAAGACGGCGTCAGCGGGACTGATATGCCGCCACGCTTCACGCAAAGCCTCACGGTCATGCCTCCAGAACAATACTCCTATCGTCAGCGCATTCGCTTCATCATCAAGCTGGGCCGTGCCTTGCATGAATGCGGATCCACGAGCGAGCGCATCGAGCGGCACCTCCAAAACGTGACCCAGATGCTGGGACTGCACGGGAGCTTTCTGGTCAGCCCCACCACTTTTACCTGCGCGTTTTGGGAGGAAGATGAGCTGGACCAATTCGTCCACATCGAGCGCGTGGAACCTGCGGACTACAATTTAGGGCGTCTTTGGGAGATCGATCACTTGGTCGAAAACATCGAGCAAGACCACATCGACTTCGAACACGCACTAGAGAATCTCCGCAAGATTAACGAGAGCCCCCCGTGCTATTCGTCTCTCTCGAACATCTCCTCCTGGCTGCTCACAGGCGCTTGTTTTAGCGCTCTTCTCTCTGCGAATCCCTTCAATGCTTTTGCGGCGGCCGTGATCTCGGTCCTGATC
>JALZWJ010000039.1 GCA_023300065.1 Akkermansiaceae bacterium | reverse complement strand
GTTCCAGACGTAGAATCAGATTGCATCGCGCAGCCGTTTTGGGTTCCATTATGGAACGATTGTTCTAGCCTCTCAGGAGGCACAAATCCATCTTATGAGTCGTGGGATACGACGCCTTTCGCTCTAGGAGTTTGTTTTTTAAATCGGAGTTTTAATCTTCGCTCAGTCGCGCATCCACTCTAACGTTTATCCAGAAAACTATGAAGTATCTCAGCCCTGATGAGATTAGGGAGCTAAAGGAGGGTGGCTACGACCGCGTTCTCCTTGAAGCTCGTGCGGATAGCGAGCGATGGGAGTCTGCAAATAGACTAAGAGGGAGGATCGAAGATGCGTTTGCGGGTGTCACGCTTGGGGACGGAATAGGACTCATGGAGGGCGAAGGTCTCGACGATTACGCGAATGCCGAAGTTTTAACCCGATTGCACGACCAAGATGAACGCACAGATTGGCATAGTCTTACCTCCGATGATCTCGACTCTTATCAGAGTAGCATTAGCTTCACAGACGGCGAGGGAATGCGCTTCCACCTCCCAGCGTGGATACTCGCTGAATTGCGGGATGAGGGGATCGTGGGGTTGATTTGGTCGCTCTGTCGTATCGGCCCGCACAATGAGCACCAGTTTTCACTCCTTACACCAGAACAACGGTCCGTTGTGCGGGACTTCCTTGAACTCATGAGGGACGATCCAGATTACACGCATGAGCGGGCCGAGATCGATGCAGCGATTGAGCACATTTGGAGCTAACTACCTCCGCAACAAAATCAAGGCGAAGAAGATGTCACAGTTAATCGATGACAACTCTCGATGTAAGGGCGCAAAAAACTCTCAGACGCCTGAAAATTTAGTGTCTTAAGGAGTGGCGGTGCGGACGGGATTGCGGTTGGCAACGCCAGGATGCACTCGCTAAAAAATCCGATCCTTTACCACTCTTCGATTCACTGATAATTCTTGAGTTAATGCAGTCAGTTTATCTGGAGACGACGATACCGAGTTACTACACAGGTCGGAGGCCTCGCGATCTCGTGCTGGCAGCTAGGCAGGAGTTGACCATCGAATGGTGGGAGGTTCATCGTTCAAGATATGAGCTTTTTGCGTCTCAGGTGGTTCTGGATGAAACGAGAAGGGGGGACCCTCAAGCGGCGGCAAAGCGTGAGGAGTTCCTGTCTGATATTCCTCTTCTCGACATCAGTGAACGTGTGATTGAGATCGCTGAAGATATTCTGGCAGCTGGCATTATTCCCGTAAAAGTTGCCGATGACGCTTATCATATCGCTTGTGCAGCGGTGCACCGGATCGATTTTCTCCTGACTTGGAATTGCACCCATATCGCGAATCCTCACAATAGGCGTCAACTCAGAGAACGGCTGTCTCGACATGACCTTGAGATTCCTGTAATTTGCACTCCAGAAGAACTTATCGGAGACTATGGCTATGACGACATCACCTAAAACTCAGGGCGACTCCCTCGTTACCTTGGTGCGACGCCTCAAAGAAGAGAATGCCGCTGAATATGGTTATGATATTCGGGCGATAGGAGCTGCTGCTCGACGAAATCAGCAAGAGCACCCCGAGCGTATCTTGAGCCGTGAGGGAAACGATGCTCAAAAAGGTGGGGCAGAGAATGGCGAATAATGGTTTTTGATGGCCTCGTTCGGCATCATTTTCCGTGTTCCTCCTTTGCGTGCTTGTCTCGATTGTTCTCGGGGCTCTCGCTGGAGGTGATTCTCGGAGCGTTGTTGCAGATGATTACAGACTTACGGAGGATCAGGTTTTGGCTGCTCTCCAGTTTGGTTAGGAGGCTTCAGATGGTCGATCTTAGAGGCTCAAAGGAGCGCGGAGCGGACGGGATTGCCGTTGGCCACGCCAGGATGCACTCGCTTTGCTCGTGGGGGTGATTCGTTTCACTGGGGTGAAACTGCCGTTCGAACCCGGACCTGCAGTAGGATTCTCGCCCTGTCCGCTCTTAGTTTAAGGGCACAAAAAAACTCTCAGGTGAGTGAGAGTTTAGTGTCTTAATGATGTCTTAAGAAGTGGCGGAGCGGACGGGACTCGAACCCGCGACCTCCGGCGTGACAGGCCGGCGCTCTAACCAACTGAGCTACCGCTCCGCATTGTCGGTTAAGACGGGCGGAACCTATGGCCGACTTCCGAGTTGGACAAGAACTAAATGGCTCACTTTTGAACTTTTTCGGTTCAGGAAAGTTCGGCGATCGCAGCCTCTAATGATGCGGCATCTTCGATGCTGATAATGCGGGCTTCTTTGTCGATTCTGGACATGAATCCGGCAAGGACTTTGCCAGGGCCGAGCTCGATGAAAAGGTCGTGGCCTTGTTCGCGGAGGAGGCGGATGGACTCGATCCAACGGACGGAGCCGGTGACTTGATCTTTGAGTGAGGCGCGGGTGGCGTCTGGGCCCTCGGCAGGTGCGGCGAGGAAGTTAGAGATGACTGGGATTTGAGGCGCTTGGAAGTCGGTGGCGGCAAGGGCTGCGCCGAGTTCTTCTTGTGCTCCGGCCATGAGGCGGGAGTGGTAGGCTCCTGCCACTTTGAGCTTTTTGCCCATACGGAGGCCAAATTCCTTGGCTTTGGAGACCGCTTGGTCGATCCCTTCTTCTTTCCCTGAGAGGACGGTCTGGCCGGGGCAGTTTAGGTTTGCGACGTCGACATCACATTCGGCGGCGAGGCGGGCTACGTCCTCATCACTACCGCCGATCATGGCGGCCATGGAGCCGGGGTTGGCTTCGCAGGCTTGGTCCATGAGTTCTCCGCGGCGGGCGACGAGCTTGAGGCCTTCTTTAAAGTCGAATGAGCCGGCAGCGCAGTGCGCGGTCATTTCACCGAGGGAAAGCCCAGCGGCCGCGACGGGCTGGAGCGAGGGGACTTTGTCCTGAAGAATCTGGAGGAGTGCGAGGCCGTGGAGGAAGAGGGCGGGTTGGCAATTCCCGGTTTTGGTGAGGTCCTCGGCGGGGCCCTGGAACATGATGTCTGTGAGGGAGCGGCCGAGGATGGTGTCGGCTTGCTCGAAGAGGGCTTTGGCGGATGGGTAGGCTTCGACGAGGTCTTGGCCCATGCCGATTTTTTGTGCGCCTTGTCCGGAGAATAAGAGAACTACTTTGCTCATGTGGGGGTAGGAAAAGGGTTCGCTTGGGAGAAGTCACGAAAATCCTTTAGGTTGGGGGGATTT
>JALZWJ010000038.1 GCA_023300065.1 Akkermansiaceae bacterium | reverse complement strand
GTAATGATCGCATCCACCTCCCCCCGGAGCTCGTGCACCGTCTCCCTTGCCTCCGTCCCCGTCAACCATTGTCCCTCTCCCGGAGGCCGTGTGATCCGCCCATCCAGAGACATCGCCGTCTTCGCGATCACCCACGGCCGCCCCTCCCCCTGCACCATCGCAAATCCCCGAATCGAATGCCCACACTCCTCCTCACAAAACCCCGAACTCACCTCTACCCCCGCCTTTCGCAAAATCTCATCAGCTCCCCCCGCATGGTCCGGATTCGGATCCTTAATTCCATACACCACTCGCGCCACTCCAGCCTCCACCAGCGCAGTCGCACACGCCCCAGTCTTCCCGGGCGTGCTACACGGCTCTAAAGTCACATAAACCGTCGCTCCCTCTGCCTCACCCCCTGACAACTTATTCAAAGCATCACGTTCCGCATGCGGCATCCCCGCCTTCTTGTGCCAACCTCGCGCCATCTCCACCCCATCCTTCACGATCACCGCCCCCACCGGAGGATTTGGCGACGTCAAACCACACCCCTTCCGCGCCTCTTTCAAGGCTTCACCTATCCATTTTTCATCTTCAGAACACTTCATCATCAACACACTTAAAGAACCACCAGTAAGCTTGTGAACAAGATCTTAATGACAGAGATTAACTGAACCGATTCACAAAGTTCTTCCAGTTTTCAGAATCCCACCCTCCATATACCCACCACTTATTCCACCGGTGGAACACTGACAGCTTAACCGTGGAACGACGTTTTTAGCCACTTATTCCCACTAATAAGAAGAAGACGAAATTAATAAATGACTATTCACTTCCCGTACCAATGGTGAAAAACTTCACCCTCAAATCTCCTGTATTGGCAAAAGCGACTCCTCAGCATAAACCCTCGGCAATGAGAACTCTCATCCTCTTCCTAACCCTCCTAACCCTCGTCAACCCCCTATCAGCTCAGACTTGGCCCTCATACCTCGGCTCACAAGGCAATGGCACCGCCGACGGCATCATTCCTGCCAAAATACAGAAAGACGGCCCTAAGCCCCTCTGGGAGGCCAAGATTGGTATCGGCTGCTCCAGCTTCGCCATTGCAGATGGCCGCGTCCTCACCCTCGGAAATACCGATGACCAAGACACCCTCTGGTGCTTCGACACCCAAACCGGAAAAATCCTCTGGAAACAAACCTACCCCGAGCCCCTCGCAGCCAAATACTACGACGGCGGCCCCGGAGCCACCCCCACCATCCACCTAGGCCTCGTCTACAATCTCTCGAAGTCCGGCCGCCTCTCCTGCCATGACCTCCAAACTGGAGCCGAAAAATGGGTCATCCGCTTCAAAGACGACCTCGATGGAAATAAACCCACCTGGGGCTACTCCTCCTCCCCCCTCATTTTCAAAGACTCCCTCATCTGCCTCCCCTGCTCCAAAAAAGGAGCCATGGTCGCCCTAGACCCCAAAACCGGAAAAGTAAAATGGCAGTCTAAAAACACAGCCCGCCCCGGATACGCCGCCCCCGTCTTCTACCAACACCAGGGGAAGGACGCCGCCGTCGTCTTCCACGGCCGCAGCATCATCGGCTACGACCTCACCCCAGAAGGACAAGGCAAAATCCTCTACCAATTCCCATGGCGCACCCCCTACGACGTCAACGCCTCCAACCCCACCGTCCTCGGCAACCTCCTCCACCTCTCCGCCGGATACAACATGGGCTACGCCGTCCTAGACATCTCAAAACCCGAACCAGAAATCGTCCACCGCGACCGTGACCTCCCCATGATCTTCCAAAACTCCTTCCTCATTGGCGATCACCTCCTTGGCTGCTTCGGCGACAAACGCTACGACGCCGAGCTCTACCGCATGGACTTCAAAACTGGCAAAATTCTCTGGAAGCACAAAGTCCCCGGCACCCGCGGATCCACCGCCCTCATCGGCGACACCATCGTCGTCCTCACCGAGACCGGCCACCTCATCTTCGGAAACCCCACCGAAGAATCCTTCACCGAGACCGGCCGCCACCAAGTCCTAGAAAAACTCTGCTGGGCCCCCCTCGCCATCGCCGACGGCAAGCTCTTCGCCCGCACCAACAAAGGAAAAGCAATCTGCCTCGACCTCACCAAATCCAAATAACCTTCCCAAAATTCCACCACCAAATCCAACCTTCCTAGACCTTATCCAACCAATCGGCTTCCAGCCCAGTTCGAAGTTTCAAGAATCAAGTCCGAAGCCCCCCCAACCAAGCCCCGCCCCAAGCTTCAGCTCAATTCAGCTCCTTCAGTGGTAATCCCCTCAACCAAATCTCAACCTTTCGCGTATTTCGCGTATTTTGCGTATTTCGTGGTTAAAAACTCCCCCCCTCAACCAAGCACCACAATGCATCCCCCACCCCAGTCCCAAACAACCAATAACCAATAACCAATCCCCCCCGCCTTTACTTTCCCCAATCTCCCCACTAGACCAACCTCACCGTGAGCACCTTCCCATCCCTAGGCATCCCAGCCGACCTCGTCAAAAGCCTTGAGGAACTCGAAATCCGCAAGCCCACCCCCGTCCAGGCCGAATCCATCCCCTACCTTCTCGAAAAAGGCTTCGACTTCGTCGCCCAAGCCCAAACCGGTAGCGGAAAAACCGCCGCCTTTGGCCTCCCCCTCCTCACCAAAATCGACCCCTCCAACAAAAAAATCCAGGCCCTCATCCTCGCCCCCACCCGTGAGCTCGCCAAACAAATCGGCAAAGCCCTCTTCAAATTCACCAAATACGCCGACAACCGCATCTTCCAAGAAGTCCTCGCCGGTGGAGATAAAATCGACCTTCAGATTTCCAAACTCCAGCGCCCCACCCACATCGTCATCGCCACCCCCGGTCGCCTCTTCGACCTCCTCCAGCGCAAAGCCATCTCGCTCGATGCCGTCCAATACCTCATCCTAGACGAAGCAGACGAAATGCTCTCCATGGGCTTCAAAGACCAGATCCGCGAAGCCATCCAACTCACCAAAGCCCGCAAAGCCACCTGGCTCTTCTCCGCCACCTTCCCCACCGTCATCCGGGACCTCATCAAAATCTGCATGTCGCCTGACCCCAAAACCGTCAAAATCGACCCACAAAACATCGTCAACCGCGACATCGACCACCGCTTCGCCCTCTGCGTCAAAGAAGACAAAACCGACTTCATCGACGAATTCCTAAACCGCCAAGGCGACAAACGCGGCCTCATCTTCACCCGCACCAAAGACGGCGCAGACATCCTCTGCAAACAGCTCAACGCCCGCCAGCACTCCGCCGGAGTCCTCCAAGGCGACCTCACCCAGC
>JALZWJ010000037.1 GCA_023300065.1 Akkermansiaceae bacterium | reverse complement strand
CGCGGTGACGACGTTTCCGGCGATCACCGGGATATCGCCCAGTCCGCGGAGCGTCTCGATCACTTGCATGACGCGAGTGGTGTGGCCGGTCGCAGCATCGATGAAGAGCGCATCGGCCCCGGCATCGATGAGTGCTTTCGCCCGCTCTAGGAACTCCGGGCCCGGGCCCACTGCCGCACCACAACGGAGCTGGCCATTGGGATCCTTCGCGGCGTTCGTAAAAGTGATTCTTTTTTCAATATCAGCACCGGTAATGAGGCCGGTGAGGAGGCCGCTGGCATCGATAAGCGGGAGCTTCTCAATACGGTTCTTGTAGAGAATCTCACGAGCCTGACCTTGATCCATATCCGCCGGAGCAGTGTGGAGGCGCTCGATGGAAGTCATGACATCCTCAACCAATGCATCCTCACTCGGGATGTGGCGGAGATCGCGGCCCGTGACCATGCCCTCAAGACGACCACTCGCATCAACAACTGGGAAGCCGGAAAAGCCCTCGCGATCCATGATCTCACGGACCTGCGCGACGGTGTATTTCCGAGAAACAGTGAGTGGCTGCTGGATGACAGCATTCTCAGAACGTTTCACCTTTGCCACCATCGAGGCCTGTTCATCGATCGGGCACGCTCGGTGAATCACCGCAATGCCACCCTCACGGGCGAGCGCGATCGCGAGTTCAGTTTCCGATACCGTGTCCATCGCGGCTGAAACAACCGGGATATTGAGTGGGATGCCACTACAGAGTTCCGTGCTCACGTTCGCTTCAGAAGGGAGCATGTCGCTCAAACTGGGCGTCAAAAGGACGTCGTCAAAAGAAAGGGCCAAAGAAGGTTCCGCCATAGGCGAATCAAGGGAATTCGGGGACCGAAAGCAAGCGTGATTCCTGATTGGAGGTAAAAAATTCAATAAAAAAATCTTTATTGAACGTCTCACCCCGTCGCGGGTCTCACCCATAAGATGAAGCCAATCTTCCGCGATCTCCTTTTCATCGGGTTTTTTATCTTCATCATCGGAGTGATCATCGCCGCGAATCGTGGGGGCCTTGGTGACACCTTCGCTCTCGCCCGCCAGATCCCCTATTTTGACAAAGTGGGCCACTTCGTTCTCATGGGCCTGCTCGCCTTCTTCGCGATCATCTCCATCGTGCCGCGGATGGCCGGGGGCGCCAAATCGGCCACGTTTAAAGTGGTCTCGCTTCTCATCCTCCTCATCGCCTTGGAGGAAGCATCGCAAGCCTTCATCCCAAGCCGCAACTTCTCCTTTATGGACTTCTTCGCCGGCCTCGCCGGGGTTCTCTTGGCAACCTGGGTGGCGCTGCGCGGAAGGTGAATTTTGAGACCACGCCTTAGCTCCAATTTTGGACTTCCAGACGAGACACCCGCACAAACTCTGAGGTATTATTGGTCACGATCGGTAAGCCTAGCGCCAAAGCTTGGGCGGCGATGAGACAATCCAACTCGCCGATCATTCCCCCTTTCTCTCTGAGCTGGGCTTTAATTTCGCCATAGTGTTCTCCGGCCTTTGAATCGAAAGGGACTCCCCCTCGAAGCGGAACTCCTTGGGAAGGCGCACAGCTTGGCTCCGCCCATTCATGAATAACTTTGCTTCCATCACACTGAAAGTAGATACCATTTGGTATCTACTTTCAAGATCCCACTCCAGCCCCATGGGCACAAAAAACCCAGCGCAGGACGCTGGGTTGAGATTGGAAATAATTCCGAACGAGGTGGCTCGATTAGTCTAAAAAGACGATCTTGCCTGGCTCACCTTTACCAGCTGCTTGAGCGGCTTCGGCTTGGACTTGCTTTTCGTGTTGCTCAGGGGAGCAGGAGGAATCGATGGGTGCATCGGGAGCTTGGGCGCTGGCGGTGACGATGCCTTTTTCGAGGAGATACGCTTCGACTTCTTCGCCGGAAACATCGGGGAGCATTTCGCCATTCACTTCAACACAAGGGCTGAGGGGTTGGCCAGTTTTCTGCTCCATTTCCCAGCGGAAGGCGGGGTTCTTGATGATGTCTTTTTCATCAAACTCGAGGTCATACTTACGCATGATGGCGCGGACGCCTTCGCTCCAGCCGCAGAAGGTTTTGAGATAAGTGGTGATTTGAGGTTTGTCGCTCATGGGCCAACTATAGCGTGCGCTCGGCGGCATGCAACCATGCACCGCCGCCGGGGGTCTGGATGCGGATGCGGTCGCCGGGCTGGACCTGCACCCTCGCGGTTCCGGGGAGGTCTTCCCAGACGCCATTGCGGCAGAGCTGGTTCCGCCCGGGAGCACCATTCGGGCGGGGATGCTCAGTCCGCCGCTGGGTCAGGAGTGAGACGGTGATCTCTTCTAAAAACTCGATCTCGCGGACCAATCCATCACCGCCATCCCACTCCCCCTGCCCGCCTGAACCACGGCGGATGCCGAACTCCCGCACGCGCACCGGGAAGCGCTCTTCCAATATCTCGACGTCCGTGATGGCGGTATTGCTCATGTGGACGTGGCACCCACTGCGCCCGTGCCAACCTGGCCCCGCGCCCGCTCCGCCGCCGATTGTCTCGTAGAAGCCGAAGCGCTCATTCCCGAAGAGGAAATTATTCATGGTCCCCTGCCCGTTCGACTGGAGGCCGAGCGCCTGGAGAAGGACATCAACCAAGCGTTGGCTTGTTTCAACATTCCCACCTACCACGGCCGGACAGGTCTGTGGATCCGAGGTGAGCGGTGGATTTAAAATCCCCTCCTCCGTGATGATTTCGACATGCTCTAAGAGCCCCTCATTGAGAGGCAGATCAACATCGACCCAGAGACGTAACGCATAGAGAACAGCACTGCGCACGATGGCGGGCGTGGCATTGAGATTTCCCGGATGCACCCCCGCCGAGCCGGTAAAATCGACGACGAGTTGATCGGCAGAAAAGATCTTCACACAAATGGCCGAGCCATCATCGAGCCGATCTACTGCAACGCACGGGGCCAAGCCGGCGACTGCTTCCTTCAGACGCCGTGCGGAGCGCTCGTAGAGAGCGCTCATCTGAGCCGTGATGTTTTCGACCGAAGAGTGATCAACAAGTGCGGCGAGTGATGCGACCCCGTGGCGATTTGAAACAACCTGCGCTTTGAGGTCTGCGTGGTTATCTCCGGGAGCGCGGGAGGCTTGAAAAAAGGCAGCATCGATCTCCTCATATTTCGTGGGCGGAATCACCACGCCCTCCTCTGCGAGGCAGCGGGCATCCGGCGGCATGGAGCCCGGGGTCTTGCCGCCAATCTCCGCGTGATGGGCGCGGTTCGCGACGAAGGCTAAAAGCTCCCCCTCTACAAAGACGGGGCTGATCACGGTGACATCGGGCAAATGTGAACCGCCAAAGGCTGGGTGATTTACCACGATGGCATCACCTTCTTCCCAAAGATGGCTGGCCGATACCTTCCGGACACAGAGGCCCAACGCACCGAGGTGAACGGGAATATGCGGGGCATTGACGACGAGGCGGCCGGCCGAATCCAGGAGCGCGCAGGAGTAGTCTAGCCGTTCTTTAATATTTGTAGAAAGC
>JALZWJ010000036.1 GCA_023300065.1 Akkermansiaceae bacterium | reverse complement strand
CGGAATGGGGCCACGAGCCTACTCTTATCTTTCGCTTCAAAAGTGGGACACGGACAAGATGAAAGTTTCTGACTTTCCTCCCAATTTTGCTCATAACGAGTATCTTCAGGCTCTCTCGGACTACGGCCTAGTTGGGTTGGCAATAATCGTTTTGTTACTTTCCGCTCACGTGATTTCGGGTGTCTTTCGTGCTGTATCAAGTAATGATTCAGAGCGTGAACTATCACTCCTGCAGATTGGTGCAATTGGAGGGCTGGCAGCGATTCTTTGCCAATGCCTTTTCAGTTTTCTTCTTCACACTGCGTCCTGCATGGCTCTGGTAGCATTGTTGGTCGGAATATTGATTTCCGGGCCGCGCTCACGCCGGGATAGCGGCGGGGCTTCGTTCTTCGACCGATTTGTGGGAGGGTTTAGGCTGCTCGTTTCAATTACACTTTTGATTGTTGGTAGTGGCCTTGCAAAATCGTCTTCGCTACTTCGTAAAGCGGATGAGCAGATGGCCTCAGCCTACGACAATGCAGCAATTTTTAAAGGTCTCGACACCATGATGGATGCTGGAGATGCGGGACGTGACCCTGTCATTTTCGAGCATGTGGGTCGGCTTTCCATGGGGTATAGCTCAAAGGCGATGGTCGAGGAAAATCTAGATCTGGCTACGAAGTTCAACAGAGTTGCGAAAGCGGCCTTTGAAAGATCACTCCAGTTAAACCCGCATGATGCAGCTGCGATCTCAGGCTTACCGAGGATCGAAGATGCATTGGGCAATTGGAAAGAGGCTGAAGTTGCACATAGAAACGCGATGGAAAAACTCTGGGCGAGAGAGTATCGTCGACGCTCGTATCTCTATGCCGGTCAGAGTTCTTATGCTGCGGCAATTCGCGCGCTGAATTCGGGTGACAGGGCTGAAGCTCTCAAGAGGTTTAGAGAAGGGCTACGGCGAATATTGAAACGGATGGAAATTTTAAAAGACATCCGAAAAGTTCAAGAAGGAAAAGCGGTTCGAATGGATTTAGAGGGCTGGATTCTCTACATGGAGGCGCGTCTTCTGTTTAAAGAGGGCGATCACGTTTGGAAGAATGCGCGACCTCGTAATCCTGAGTTCGCCTATGCTTTGATGTTGGAGGCTCAGAAGCGCTATCAGGCGAGTGAGGCGATTGTTCGAGAGAAATATCCGAATTGGGAGAAGCAGGTGGAACGGCTCCAACTTAGCCTTGGCTACTTACAGGCTGGGCAGGTCCGCCCGGCGAAAATTAGCGAAGAACAAATTAAGGCGATCATTGGGGGAGAAGAGGATCTTGATTCTCCTGCGCTCTCCCGCTAAGCCTTCTTCCAGATGATACCTAACTTCGGCATGAAACTCTTCACCGGCACTGCCCACCCGGCTTTGGCTTCAGATATTGCGGCTAGTCTTAAAGTGCCGCTTGCTGATGTGAACGTGACGGCTTTTCCTGATGGTGAGACCTTCGTTAAGATCAACGAGAATATCCGAGGCGAGGATGTCTACATTATTCAGCCGACCTCTCCACCGACAAACCATAATCTCATGGAGCTCATGATTATTGTGGATGCGGCGAAGCGGGCGAGTGCGGGGAGGATCAATGCGGTCATCCCATTTTTTGGCTACGCGAGGCAGGACCGGAAAGATCAGCCGCGCGTCCCGATTACCGCGAAGCTTGTTGCCGACTTGCTTTCAGCCGCGGGAGTTGACCGAGTGGTGACGATGGATCTCCACGCCGCTCAGATTCAGGGGTTTTTCAATATCCCCGTTGATCATCTCTATGGGAAACCAATCTTAATCCGCGAATTGCGTGAGCGCTTCGGGGATGATTGTAAGAACCTGACGGTCGTGTCCCCGGACGTTGGCGGGGTTAAGATGGCTCGCGCTTACTCGGATGCGCTGGGCGCCCAGCTTGCGATCGTTGCGAAGCATCGAGTTTCCGCCACGGAGGTGGAGGCGATGCAGGTCATTGGAGATGTGAAAGACCGCGATGTTGTTTTGGTCGATGACATGACCGAGACTGCCGGAACCCTTTGCGCAGCAGCAGAAATTCTCAAAAAAGGTGGGGCTAAGCGTATCTTCGCCGCTGTTTCTCACGCCGTGATTGGTGAGTTGGGGCATCAGCGAATTCAGGATTCCGTGATTGAGGAAGTTCTTACCACGGATTCCACTCCGGTTGAGGCGAGAGGTAAAGTTCGCCCAGTCTCGGTCGCGCCCATCCTCGCCGAAGCGATCGATCGGATCCATAACGGGAAGTCAGTGTCTTCTCTTTTTGATCTAGATGCATAGAGCATTTGGGAAGAGAAAAACACCGTCACAACAAAAACAGGGATTGACTAAACCCTTCACACGGGGTTAATCACCCGCCCGCGCGGATTCCTCCGCGGAAAGTTCAACGAATTAGAATCATGGCGAAGACCCAAACTCTCGAAGCGACCACCCGCAAACGTACCGGTTCCGGCGTACTCAAGCAAATGCGCCGTGATGGCGATCTCCCTTCCGTTGTTTACGGGAAGGGTTCTGAAAATCTTAACATCAAGGTCAGCACAAAGGCTCTGACCGACATGCTCGCCCAGAGCTCGTCTACCAGTATTCTGATTGACCTCGAGATCGATGGTGGCAAGGCCCAGACCGCTTTCCTCCAGTCGACCCAGTATAACGCTTTGACCGGTTCACTCGTGCATGCTGATTTCCTCGCTGTTACTGAAGGAATGAAGATCTCTGCGACGATCCCTGTCGAGGTTCATGGTGAGCCTGTTGGCGTGAAAGCTGGCGGTCTTATTGAGCAGCTTATTCGCGATCTTGAGATCTCTTGTTCTCCGAAAGATCTTCCTGAGCGTATCGAGGCAAACATCGAGCACCTCGAAGTGGGTGACTCCCTGACCATTGGCGAACTCGACATCCCAGCTGGGGTTGAAGTTTCCTTGGCCTCTGATGTTCTGGTCGCAATCGTGAACGAGTCACGTGCAACCAAGTCTGGAGACGATGAAGAAGAAGCTGCCGAAGGCGCTGAAGGTGAAGCAGCACCTGCTGCTGAAGCTGAAGGTGACGCAAAGTAAGCGATCTACTGACCAACATATTTTCAAAACGTCCGGCGCTTCGTGCTCCGGGCGTTTTTCTTTTCCAACGCGCCGTCTTGTCGGCTAGGTTCCCTCCGTGAGCTTAAAGTGCATCGTTGGTCTCGGAAATCCTGGAGACAAATATCTCCAAACTCGCCATAATATTGGCTTTCGAGTTCTAGATACTCTGGCCGAGCGAGCGGGGCAGAAATTCCAGATCGAATCCAAGTGGGAATCGCGCACCTGTAAGATTGGCGATGTCCTCCTCGTCCAACCTCTGACTTATATGAACGAAAGCGGACGGGCTATCGGATCTTTAGCACGTTTTTTCCGTTGGGATCCTGAACAAATCCTCACGGTGTTTGATGATATTTCTCTCCCGCTGGGGCATTTACGTTTTCGGATGAATGGGGGCCATGGCGGGCACAATGGGGTCCGCTCATTGCTTGCTCACCTTCCCACAGACCGCTTTGCACGCTTAAAACTGGGGATCGATGGGGCTGCTGGGGAAAAATTGGTAGGCCATGTCTTGGGCTCTTTTGCGACGGCCGAGAGAGAAGAGGTTGAAAACACGCTTGCAAGAGCCGCCGATGCTGTTCAGCTTGCCGTTTCGAGCGGTCTTGAAAAAGCCGCGAACGAGTTCAATACCCGAGCTCTTAAAAAACCAAAAACGGAACCAGATGAATCGCAAGTACGAGGGCATGATTGTCCTGAACACCCAGGGGACTGACAGCAGCATTGACGACCTCGTCAGCACCGTGTCCAAAGAGCTCGAAGAAGAAGGCGCTAAGCTTGATGAAATCAAGCAGCTCGGCCGTAAGAAATTCGCCTACAACGCGCGCAAGCTTGATGGCGGACATTACGTCAACTACGTGTTTGAGGCCACCGGCGACACGATCGATAAGATCCAAGCTCGCTTGAAGCTAAATGACTCAGTGCACCTTCAGCACTACCAGCGCCTCGCTTAGGGCCTGAAATTCTAGCCCCTCTCTACCATGGCCAACGTCAACAAAGTCATGCTTCTCGGGAACATCACCCGAGATCTTGAAGTCCGCTACACTCCGAAAGGAACGGCAGTCTGTGACCTCGGCATGGCCGTTAATCGGATCCGCACGGGAGATAATGGGGAAAGAATTGAGGAAGTCACCTACGTCGATGTCACCCTCTGGGGACGCAATGCAGAACTCGCTGGGCAATACCTCGGCAAGGGACGCTCAGTCTTCATTGAAGGCCGTCTCCAGCTCGACCAGTGGGATGATAAAAAGACCGGGGAGAAGCGTCAGCGCCTGCGCGTAGTGGGCGAGAACATGCAGTTCATCGGTGGTCAGGGCCAAGGTGGTGGCGGTGGAGGAGGCTCTTCCCAGCCCCCTCAGCAATCTCCGCAAGCTAGCCCGCAACCTCAACAGCAATCCTCACCGCCACCTGCACAGGGTGGAGCACCGGCCGCCGATAACTTTGAGAACGACGCGGACGATATTCCATTTTAGGAATCAGTCCCGGCTCGCTAAGAGTGCCTAAAAATTTTCAAAAGGAGCCCTCGTAAAGACGGCTCCTTTTTTTGTCAGTGGACCTCGCTCCCTTTCAGGACGGCGGAGTTACTCGACTCATTTAAACCACCGGTAGTGACCGGTGATGGGATAGGTGAAGAGATCGTCATTCTCACGGGCTCCGCCACCGATGTTGTGGATGATGAGCGGGGTGCCATCG
>JALZWJ010000035.1 GCA_023300065.1 Akkermansiaceae bacterium | reverse complement strand
GGAGCCTTCGCCAGTGTCGGGGGATTTTCCGTCTTCGAGCATTGCACCATCACCGGGAACTCCGCGCCCGTTGGGGCAGGGCAAGGCGCTGGGATCAGTACCATCAGCACCGGCATCATCTCATTTTCTCATTGTATCGTCTCGGGGAACGGAACTTCAGATCTCGACCGGATCCCAAACCGCCAAGCCAACTATCGTGACTTAGGCTTCAACCTCTTCGGCATCGTCACCAACACCATTCTGAACTCCCCCGCGAACCGTGACGCTACCAGCTTCTATGGCATCTCAGCCCCACAACTCAGTTCGCTCGATTTCCATGGAGGGGTTACCCGCACTCAAGTCCCACTCCCTGGGAGCCTCGCCCTTAATAACGGATCGACAACTTCTGACCTCATCTACGATCAACGTCGTACTGATTTTCCTCGGCTCATCGGGGCGGCCCTAGATATTGGTTCCTGCGAACGGCAAGATGTCATCGATACGGATCTCGATGGTATTCCTGATTCTATCGAGGCTCTTGTCCCGGGGCTAGCCACCAGCTCTGGTGATCTCGATCATGATGGGGTATCTGATGCTCTCGAATTTCGAATCCTCGGCTCCCTCGCCATTCTAGATCCCGCCCTCCGCCCCTCGATCCAAATCCTCCCCCTTGCGGATCGATTTCAGTTACAGTTTGCCACCAGCCCGAATCGCGAATGTCGGGTCACCTTTAATACGGATCTCTCCACGACTCGGCGCACGCTCCATCCGGGTTTTCTGACCTTCCCCTCAGGCACGGAATCGTCCCTTGAAGTCGCGGATCAAGGCCCTAGAGCCTTCTTCTACCTCGAAGGGCGCATCCCCTCCGAGCCGGTCGAATGATGGCATGCTTTCTCATTGGTGCCGTCCCTCCGCAATGGGCACACCGACCAGCTCTCTCTTGATTTTTTGAAGCGTGGGGGTATTGATAAACTCACGCAGTTGCCTTGGTGGCGGGTAACTCACCCTTTGAAATTCATGAAATTTAGAAAACCTTCCCTCAAGCCTTGGCTCGTTTCCTTCCTGCTACTGGGACTGATGCCGGGCGTTTTTGCGAGTTTGGCAAAGCCAAAACCCCTAAAAGAGCGGGTCGCGAATGCCGAGCTAGTTTTTGTGGGGAAGGTCGTGAACCGGGTCCTAGAAGGAGATTGGGTCAGAGCAGAGTTGATTGTAGAGCAACCGCTCCGAGGAGTGAAGAAAGGGGAAAAGATTAAAGTCATCTGGCGGAAGACCATTGGGGGGCGTAAAATCTACGATACCGCAGAGGGCACCCGTGGGATCGCTCTCTTAAAGGACAAGCATGAGGGGAGATATTGGCTCCGGCTCAGTAAATTTGAAGGCGGCGACAAGCTTGAAAAGGTCAAGGGATGGATCGTGAAGTGAATGAGCCCGCTGTGGAACGCAGCAAAAACAGATCCCGTGACCACCCCGCCAAGAATGGCAAAGCCATCCGAAAGACGGTAGCCGAAAGCTGGAGCTTTGGGCTACGGTCGGGTTGTAGGACGATGATTTTAGGGCCATAAAAAAGCAGCGAGCCCGGAGTCTTGCTGCTTTTGAAAGGAAGTGGCTGAGAAGGCTTACTTCTTCTCCAAGCTCACAGGGAAGTCCGCTTGCTTATACATCTGGCCGGATGAGCGGTCTTTGGTGGCATCGCGGGTTTTGGTGACGGTGGCTTTGGTGACTTGGGGGGAACGGTTGGTCCAGTTGGCGCGGAGGAAGGTGGCGATGTCGGCGATGTCTTGGTCCTTGATGGTGGGGTTCTGTCCTAAGCCGGGCATGAAGGCCTGGGGGGTGAAGGTTTTTCCGTTGATCAGGATGGGGCCGGTGAGGCCGTGGAGGAGGACTTTGAGGAGGCGGGTTTCATCGCCGGTGACCCAGTCGGAGTGGTCGAGTTGGGGGCCGAGGTTATCGATCCCGGCGCCGTCGGCTCCGTGGCAGCCAATGCAGGCAGCTCTGTTGCTGTAGAGTTCCTTACCGCGTTTGAAGGAGAGGAGGTGGCCGTCTTTGAGGAGGGCGGCGGGGTCGATTTTCTTCTGTGGGCCGCGCTTAGATTCAGCGAGCCATTTGTCGAAGTCTTTGTCGGTGAAACGCCCTTTGTTGATCTTGTCGAAAAGTTGGGCATTGCCAGTGAGACCGGAGATGGCGGCCTCGCGGGTGAAGGCGACTTTATGGTGCGCGAGGAGGAGTTTTACGAGGGCCTCTTGTGCGGCTGAGTCGTGAGTGGCTGCCAAGACGCGGGCTTGGTAAGGGAGCACCATGGGGGTGGCTGAGATGGCGGCCACGGTGGTGGTGAGTTTGGCGAGCTCAGCGCTAGGGAGCGAGAGAGCGGCGTAGAGGGCAGATGAGAGGAGTTCGTCGTTCTTCGAGGAGGCGAGGATTTCGGAGAGGTGATCTGCTTTGAGTGCGCCGAGGCCCTCGAGCGTCCAGATGAGGTGGGCATTGGTGATGTCGGTCTGAGCAAGAGCGGCAGCAACGAGGGCTGGATCGCGTTGAGTGTCGATGAGTTCCTTCTGTGCGAGATCCCGGACGGCTCCGATGGGACTGCTCAATGAGTTGATGAGGGTGGCGGTGTCTGCTTTGGAGAGGTCGGCGACTTTGGTGAGTGGTTGATCGACCGCGCGGATGCGGTAGATGCGGCCGTGACCGAGGCCTGGGCCTTCGAGTCCGCGGCTGAGGACCTGCCCGCGGAGGTAGGTCGTCATGTAGGTTTTGTGCTGGATGATGCCGTGATACATATCGAGCAGGTAGAGGGAACCATCTGGCGCATTGTAAAGGTTGACGGGGCGGAAGCGCTCATCGGTGGAGGTCAGGAACTCGCGCTCCTTGAGTGGGTGGGAGCCGCTGAGTTTTCCATCCTTCGCTTCGACGTCGATCATCTTGACCATCTGCGCGGCGGACTCGCAGACGAAGGCGTGTCCATCGAGCTCGCTGGGGAAGTTGTTGCCTCGGTAAATGACGGGGCTGCAAGCGCCGGTGGCTTTGATGAGTTTGAAGGTTTTGGGGTCGATGGTGTCGCTGTCATATCCGTTGAGGGTGGAGATGTAGGCGCGGTTGAGGCCGGGGGTGACGCGGCCAGGGTAGACCGCGTTGCTTCCGGCTTTCGCGGCGATTTTACTCTTCATTTTGACCGCTTGATTACCAAGGAGAAGGTTTGGGAGGACGCGGTCCCCGACGAGGAGGGTGCTGTTTGAGTTATGGAAGAGGCGGCCGAAGTTATCGCGGGTAATTCCCCACTGGCCACGGGTGTCAGTCCTTTCACGGATGATCTTGTTGTCGCCGGGGATGAACTTGTAGCGGACGTTCGACTTGGAGTTATACATCCAGTTGTCGATATTAGGCATCATGCCGTTGGTCTTGTGTTCAACGTTACTACCGGGGGCGAATTTTTCATCAACGACTACCGGAGCACTCGCTGGTTTGTCGCCATCGCGGGCTACGAAGTAGAGTTTA
>JALZWJ010000034.1 GCA_023300065.1 Akkermansiaceae bacterium | reverse complement strand
AGCCGGGCCGCTTTGATCTCTTCTTGGTAAACTTCTGGGAGGCCGAAGACGGCCTCGTCCAAGAGTTCCGGAGCAGGGTGGGCCTGATCGTAAAAGTCGGCATAGACGGCGGGGTCATCCAGCCGGAAGTCCGCGCTGAGGTCGATGACTTTCAGCCCGCGCTGAAGTAACTCCTTTGCAAAAGGGGCGGCAGTGCCGTGAGGGAGGGCTAGGAAGGCGACCTCTGCGCCAGTCGCTTGCACCGCAGCCATGTCCGGCTCGATGAAACAAATCTCGGTGCCCGGGTGGCCTTGGAAGCGCGGGAAAACTTCCGTCACTTTTTTCCCAGCATTCGCACGCGAGGTGATCGCTACGACCTCCGCCTTCGGGTGGCAGAAGACAAGGCGGAGCAGCTCTAGGCCGGTGTATCCGCTAGCTCCGATGATTGCGATTTTAGTGATTCCTGACATCTCTCACAAGTAGTGCAATGAGGCCTCGCAATGGGCAAGCGCGAATGTATCACACATGCTCAACAATTCCTGCTCTTGATCAATCGCTGATCTGGGGTCACATCTTTCTCAGCCTCATCATGAGATCCATCCTGCTCCTTTCTCTACTCACCTTGTTCGGGGTTCCTTCATGGGGCTCTGAGCTCGGTAATGTGGTGGCGGAGTTTCAGAAACCCACGGTGGGAAATGCGAAATCCGTGCTCACCGAATTGGACCGTCTCATCGCGAATGGCAATGCGCGGACTGTCACTCTTTCTAAAAAAGTGCACCGCAGTGTGAAGCGGATTTTCACGCTAGAGTATCGTATCCACACCGCACAAAAGGAGGCTGCTGGAAAGGAAGCCCGCGCGAAGCAGCTCGAAAAAAATGCCAAGGAATGGCTGAAGCCAAATGTCCACGGCCAGGTGAATCGCAACGCGGCTGATGTCGGCTTACGTAGAGCCATGACCCTCCGGAGTGAGGCTGCGGATTTACGCGCTGAGTTCTCAAAAGAATGGGCGGAAGAAACGGCGGGCTTTGAAAAAATGCTCGGCGACTTGGAGTTCTCGAAAGAGTGGGGGAGTTTAAAAACCCTCGGCGGCGTGCTGCAGGCGCTCGTAAAGCGGATGCCCTGGGTCGCGCGGCCTACCCTGAAATATAGCGAAGCCCGCATCCTCTTTCTAGAGGATTGGCTGAAGAATAAAGAAGGTTGGGAGACTCTCGCAAGGCACGCTGCGGAGGCCGGAGATCTGGACCTCGCTTATGATCTTTACCGAAAGGCTGGCAACCTCTCCGCGATGGCCCAGATCGGTGGCCGTTTGGCGTCTGACTTGGAGGTGCAGAAGTTCCCCGGCTCCGCGCTCAACGTTTGGGAATGCCTTGGTCAAACGACAAAGGCGGAGGCTCTGAGGGCGCGACACCCCGTGCTCACGGCGGCCTCCTTCCGTGTCTTGCCGCCTCCTTCATTACACCGCCGCGTCGCTCCCGCTTGTGTTAGGATCCTCACTCGCGCCGGGCCGCGCACCGGTTTTTTCTACAAGTCGGGAGGCTATCTGCTGACGAGTAAGAGCGGTTTAAAAGATGAGAAGGGAAAGCTCTCCCCGCTCACGGTCCTCTTAGAAAATGGGAAGAAGCTCCCGGCCCAAATCATCGCCACTTCTGACCAGCATGATCTCATCGCGCTCCGAATCGATCTCTCCGATCACGAGGTTTTGCCTCTCAGCAATGGTGGGGAATTAGCGGCTGGGTCCAAGCTCACCCTTTCTGGTTTTTCCAAGCCTCAGGAAAATACCCCGCAGTTCGCACAGGGCACTGTCATGATTCCGCTCGAGCTCTGGAAAGAGCAACCCACTATTCGCCTCGCGCTCGATGCTAGCGCCGGATGCCGGGGCGGTCCTTTCCTCGATTCACGGGGCCGCGTAGTAGGTCTCCTTATGAGTTCACAAACCGGCACCGCCCGCTCCCTCGAAGCCGGAGTGATCGCGGCCTTTGTGAAGGGGCTCTAAGCACGTGGCAAGTCGCCCTACGTTCTCTAAAAAACCTCCCGTGTCATTCACGAAAAAGCGGCTCCGGAGACCAATCCGAAGCCGCTTAGCACAAAGCCGGCTCTCTCCAATGGAGAAAAATCCGGCAAGCGCTCCAGCCCTTGAAAAGGGTTGGGGCGCTCTAAAAAGAAAGTAGCAAATTACGTGATATTGTCGAACGAGGATCAGAATTCCTTGGCTCAGGTCCTCGATTTCCCCTCAAACTCTAAAAAACTCGTTTAGTCTAAGCTAATCATCAATAAATCGAGATTATTTGATGGTATTGGCCAACTCTGCAAATTGCCCGCCCAAATCGAGAAGTTCATCGTAGCTGCCTTCTTCAATCACCCCGCCATTCTCAAGAACGTAGATGCGGTCCGCGTTCTGAATCGTCGAGAGACGGTGGGCGATCACGATGGACGTGCGGTTCTTCATCAGCGCATCAAGCGCTTCCTGAATCAGGAGTTCCGTTTGGTTGTCAACGGAGGCCGTAGCCTCATCCAAAAGGAGGATTGGCGAATCCTTCAGGAGGGCACGCGCGATGGAGAGACGCTGTTTTTCTCCGCCCGATAATTTCACGCCGCGCTCGCCGATATTGGCGTCGAGCCCTTCTGGAAGTTTGCGGATAAAGTCCGCCGCTTTGGCCGCTTCAAGTGCCTTCCAAATGTCTTCGTCACTCGCGTCCCGATCTGCGAGCGCGAGGTTTTCACGGATCGTGCCGTTGAAGAGGAAGGCCTCTTGCGTCACGTAGCCGATGGAGTCACGGAGCGAGTTTTTTGAAAGCGTGTTGAGTTCCTTGCCATCGATCAAAACCGAACCTGAATCGTATTCATAGAATCGGCACAGGAGGTTTACGATGGTGGATTTACCCGCGCCTGTTGAGCCAGCGAGGGCGATCGTTTGCCCCGGCGCAGCCTTGATCGTGACCTTGTTCAACGTCGGGTGGTCCTGATCGTAAGCAAAGCTCACGTCATCGAAGATCACCTCACCCTTCACGGGGAAGGGGAGCAGCTCGCCACTCGCGGCATGCGATTCGTCCTCGGAGTCTAGGATTTCAAAGACCCGGTCGGCGGCGGCTCTCGATG
>JALZWJ010000033.1 GCA_023300065.1 Akkermansiaceae bacterium | reverse complement strand
CGTCGCAGCTCCTCCTGCGGCAGTTCGTGTCAGCGCTCAAGGTGGATGGAAAGCCGAACAAGGCGGCCCTGAGCTTGTTCCGAGAGATTCTGATACCGAAGAAGCCAAGCAAGTCCTCCTCGGAAGCACCGCCAAAGACGGCGTCACAATCTCCGGAGCCAAGGTCAAAAAAGTCCAAATCAAAACCCTCCTCCCAAAAAACATCAACCGCTTCCCATGGTCGGGACACATCGGGACCCAGCTCGTCCCACAGGTTGCCAAAACCCTTTCAAAAGACACCACCACCCTGCTCTTTACCAACACCCGCTCGCAGACCGAAACCTGGTTCCAAGCCCTCCTCGACCATCGCCCAGAATGGAAAGACGAACTCGCGATGCACCACGGCTCACTCGACCAAGACGAACGCAAACTGGTCGAAGAACGCCTCCGCGACGGCACCATCCGCTGCGTCGTCTGCACCTCCTCGCTCGACCTCGGCGTCGACTTCTCCCCCGTCTCACAAGTCATCCAAGTCGGCAGTCCAAAAGGGATCGCCCGCCTCATGCAACGCGCCGGGCGCTCCGGCCACCGCCCCGGCGGCGTCTCAAAACTCTACTGCGTCCCCAGCAATGCCCTAGAACTCATCGAATTCGCCGCCGCGCGCGATGCCATCTCCGCCAACAAAATCGAAGCCCGTCTCCCCCTCCAAAAACCGATCGATGTCCTCGTCCAACACCTCGTCAGCATCTGCATCGGTGAGCCAACCTCCGCCGAGCATCTCCGCCAAGAAATCCAAGCCAGCTACGCTTACCGAAACCTCGAAAACCACGAATGGCAATGGGCCCTCGACTTTATCACAGTCGGCGGCCAGGCCCTTTCTAATTACCCCGGCTTTAAAAAGGTCACCGTAGTCGATGGTAAGCTCACCGTTGAAGGTAAGAAATTAATCCAACTCCAGCGGCTCAGCATCGGCACCATCACCAGCCATCCCACCGTCACCCTCGCCTACCAAACAGGCGGCCGCCTCGGCTCGGTCGAGGAATCATTCATCACCCGCATCAAGAAAGGCGGCGTCTTCATCTTCGGCGGAAGGCGGCTCGAGCTCATCCGCTTCCGTAACCAAAAAGCCACCGTCAAAAATGCCACCAAGAAAACAAAGGGCGAGATCCCAGTCTGGGCCGGTAGCCGCATGCCCCTCTCGAACGAGCTCTCCCACGCCGTCGCCCAACGCCTCAAGAGCGGCGAGATCGACACCCCAGAGATGAAGCTCATCGCCCCCATTCTCGCAATCCAGCGCAGCTGGTCACACATCCCCCATGATGAAATCATCCTCATCGAAAAGGTCGAAATCCGGCGCGAAACCCACCTCTTCATCTACACCTTCGCCGGCCGACTTGTGAACGAGGGCCTCGGCTCCCTCATCGCGTGGCGCATCAGCCAGCAACACAAGCTCCTCATCCAAGTCACCATGAACGATTATGGTTTCAGCCTCACCTCCACCGGAAGTCTCCCTTTTGAAGAGGACCTCTGGCGCGAGATCCTAGGCAGCCAGAACCTCCTCGACGACCTCACCTCCTGCATGAACACCGCCGAGCTAGCCCGCCGCCAATTCCGCGAAATCGCCAGCATCTCCGGCCTCGTCTTAAAACAACTCCCCCGCCGAAAAGGCACCCCGCGCGACGTGCAAACCTCGGCCGAACTTCTCTACGAGGTCTTCCAGAGATACGACCCAGAAAACCTCCTCCTCACCCAAGCTCGCCGCGAGATCCTAGATCACCAGCTTGAATTCACCCGCCTCCAAGCCACCATGAAGGACCTCGCCAGCCGCCCCATGACCCTCCAATCATGCGCCCGCCTCACCCCCATGGCCTTCCCTCTCTGGGCCGACCGTCTCAAAGCCCACCACCAGGGAGAAGACTCCGCCACCCGGCTCGAGAAAATGCTCACTGCTCTAGAAACCGCCGCCGACTCCTAGCCATGCTCCTCACCCTTCAAGACGAGCAGATCGAACTCCTTCCCGACCACGCCGTCTTCCTCCCACAGCACTCAGCCCTCATCCTCTCCGACGTTCACCTAGGCAAGGCCGCCGCCTTCCGCGCCCATGGCCTCGCCGTCCCAGATGGTGATAATGCAAAAGACCTCCAGCGCATCACCAGCCTCCTAGAATCTACCGGCGCTCAAAACCTCATCATCGCCGGCGACTTCATTCACGCCCCAGAAAGCCGCTTCCCCGAACTCCAAGACTGGCTCACCTCGATCACAACCACCGCACAGATTACTCAAGTCACCCTCGTCATCGGCAATCACGACCGCCGCGCCCTCCCCGCGGACTTCCCCATCCCCTGTGTTTCCTCACTCACTCTCGGCCCAATCGAAATCATCCACGACCCAGCCCACGCCACCCCAGATCGCCTTTCGATCTGCGGACACATCCATCCCGTCATCCATATCAAGGGCGACCTACGCAGCACCATCCGCTCCGCCTGTTTCCACCTCAGCCAGCGCACCCTCACTCTCACCCTCCCCGCCTTCGGAACCTTCACTGGCGGCCAAGTCATCCAGCCCTCCCCCCATGACCGGATCTTCGTCCCCCTGAAGCAACGCGTCGCCGAAATCCCCGCGACCCATTGGTCAAAAAAAGGGCGATAACCTCCCCCTCAAAAAACA
>JALZWJ010000032.1 GCA_023300065.1 Akkermansiaceae bacterium | reverse complement strand
TAAAGCTCAGCTAAGTCGATTGTCCAAAAAAGCCGCTTTGATTTCAAAGCGGCCTTTTTTTTGTGTGTGAGTTGTGAGTTGTGAGTTGGTCTTATCCGGCCTCGACGGCGCGGGCGCAACGGAGGATCTCCCGCTCGCCAAGGTTTGGCCCGAGGATCTGGAGGCCGACGGGGAGGCCATCGATCGGCTCAAGCGGGACCGAGATCCCGCAGTTCCCGACGAGGTTGGCTGAGATGGTGAAGATGTCCGCGAGAAATTGTTTCAGAGGATCTCCAACCGCGGAGCCCATCTTCGGCGCGGTTTCGGGGGCTACCGGAGTGAGGATGGCGTCTACTTTTTCGAAGGCTTCTTGGAAGTCGCGTCGGATGAGGGTGCGGACCTTTTGGGCGCGGAGGTAGTAAGCATCGTGGTAGCCGGAGGAGAGCACGTAGGTGCCGAGGATGATGCGTCGCTTCACCTCGGGGCCGAATCCTGCTTCACGGCTATCGGTGTAAAGCGCAAGCATGTCTGCTGGGTTCTCCGTGCGGTTCCCGTAGCGCACGCCGTCAAAGCGGGAGAGATTAGAGGATGCCTCAGCAGGAGCGATGATGTAGTAGGTCGCGACGGCATACTCGGTGTGTGGGAGAGAGATTTCTACAATTTCAGCTCCTTGAGCTTCGAGTTTTTTTGCGGCGGTTTCGACTCGCTCGCGGACCTTCGGGCAGATGCCATCGGTGAAGTATTCCTTGGGGAGTCCGAGTTTCATGCCGGCCACCCCAGCATCGAGGCCCTCAGTGTAGTCGGGGACGGGTTCGTTGAGCGAGGTCGAGTCGCGCGGGTCCATGCCGGCGATCGAATTAAGCAAAAGAGCAGAGTCCTCCACGGTATGGGTGAGGGGGCCAATCTGATCTAAGGAGGAGCCAAAGGCCACTAATCCGTAGCGAGAAATCCTGCCGTAAGAGGGCTTTAAGCCCACCACTCCGCAGTGGCTAGCGGGTTGGCGGATCGATCCGCCAGTGTCTGAACCAAGGGTGGCGGGGATGAGGTTTCCTGCCACTGCTGCGGCAGATCCTCCGGATGATCCTCCGGGGATGTGGCCTGGGGCCGCGGGGTTGTGAGTAATCTGGAGGCCGGAGTTTTCAGTCGAGGAACCCATCGCGAATTCATCGAGATTCGTTCGGCCAAAAGGGATGGCTCCAGCAGCGCGGAGCTTAGAGATGGCGGTGGCATCATAAGGCGCGGTGTAGGCGTCTTTTAGGAACTTGGATCCACAGGTGCAGGGGTCGCCGAGGACGTTGATATTGTCTTTAATTCCGATGGGCAGTCCACCGAGGGGGAGGGAGAGATCCGCTTGATCTGCGGCGGCGAGGGCAGCCTCAGGATTGTGAGAAAGAAAGGCCCCGATGTCGCCATCGCGGGTCGTAATTTGAGAGATGACATCTTCGACGATGTCACGTGCAGTGATCTCGCCAGCCGTGAGTTGACGGCGGAGCGAGCTGAGAGAGGTGGCGGCAAGAGACATGGAAAAAGTAGGTTATGCGTCGACGACTTTAGGGACACGGAGCATGCCGTTGGCCTGATCAGGCGCGTTTTGGAGGAATCCCTCGGCGGGGATGCTCGCCACGGGCACGCCTTGGCGCACACGGTTCGAGAGGCTGCTGGCGTGTGCGGTGGGCTCGATGCCCTCGACATCGACTTCGGAAAGCTTGGCAATGTGCTTCATCACGCCTTCGAGCTGGGACGTGTAGTCACGGACTTCTTCATCGCTCAGATTAATACGAGCAAGATTGGCGACGTAACGCACGTCGATGGTAGGATCGGCCATGCGCAGAGGATGTACCGGAGAGCGCTAAGAGGGAACCGCAAAGCGAGCGGGAACGGGAACTTTTTACGAAAGAACCCCGTAGCGCACCAGTGAGCTATAGATCCACCAGCAGACCGATACGGCGGCCGTCGCGAGCAGCACAAAAAGTACGGTGTTACGCGTGTGGTAGCGCTTTTGATTAATGATCTGCCCCTTGCTGAGTTCCGCGTAAAAGCGGCGCTCGCGGCGGCGATCAGCGAAGTCATCTGGCGCGGGGATCGTATTGCGTTCCCGGTCACGTTGCTCCTGGAGTTTCAGGGGCGCGTTTTCGATCAGAGATTGGTATTTTTCAATCTCGAGATCTAAGTCTGAGATTTCATCCGGCGTTGGGGGTGCCGGCTGGTGTTTCATTTTACGGAAGAACATCGTCAGTGGGGGCGTGACTTTGAGAATTATTTAGCGAGGTAGGCCAAGAGGGCGAGGGATCCTAAGATGATCACAGGCAAGTTGAAGGCGAGGCCATTACGGACCATCGTTTGAAAGTCTGAAGAAGTGCTGCTTCCAGTGATGGTGCTAGATGCTCCACCAAAGATGCTGCTCTTGCGCGTGCCGGTGAAGTAGGAGACTGCTTGCTCGTATTCGTCTTCCGCTTTATCGAGAATCGAGAGCGCTTTTTGGAGTTCCGTGTTCAAGGTATCCTTCGGCCAAGCCTCGGGATTGAGACTCTCGATCCGGTTCAGGTGGTTCGCGAAAGCGGCCCGAGTTTGGTCCAAGTCATCCATCTCTTGTTTCATCTCAAAGAGTTCACGTTCGATCGTAGTGACGGCATTTGAGAATTTTTCAGAGAGCTCAAGTTGGCCGTTTAGGAACTCCTGTTTGCGGTGATTCAGGTCTTCTAACGCCAGTTTTTGGCGTTCCAGTGCTTGGCGCTGGGTCTGCAGAGTCTCTAGCTGGGACTGGGCGTCGCAGAGTTTTCTCTCAAAGTCTTCCGTAAAGGCGGGTCCACCGGATGGGATTTCCATCTGGGTTTCGCGGACTTTGATGTGTTGTTTGCGCTCGAGGGTAGATGCCATGGTCTGAAAGGGTGTTAGGAACAGCCCGATCAATCTAGCAAAGGAAGGGAAACGAAACGAGTTTTATTTAAGCAAACTTAGATTTCGTATGAAATTGATTAGCTCGTTTCCTCGTCGTCACGGAAGGGCTTGGTATACCAACGCAGACAAGGGCGGACGAGGGCCTTCAAGTCTTCTAATAAAAGATACGCTGCGGGAATGAGGAGGAGGGTGATCGCGGTGGCAAAGAGGATCCCAAAGCCGAGGGAAACGGCCATCGGTTTCAGGAACTGAGCGTGGATGGCCCGATCAAACATCAAGGGCATGAGGCCCGCAAAGGTTGTGATGGAGGTAAGGAAGATGGGGCGGAAGCGGCGCACTCCAGAGATAAGAACGGCTTCCATCAATTCCATACCCTCTTCGCGCTTTTTGTTAATAAAGTCCACGAGCACGATAGAGTCATTCACCACCACTCCCGCCAGAGCCATGATGCCAAAGACGGAGAGCCAGGAAGGGGTGATGTCCAAAATCATGTGCCCCGCGTAGGCTCCGATCACTCCGAAGGGGACGGCGAGCAGGACGACGAGTGGCTGCAGAAGCGAGCGGAAGGGAATGGCGAGCAGGGCGTAAAGCACCATGATGAGTGCTCCAAAAAGCCAATAGCTCCGGCTCCCCGTTTCGCGGTCTTCCTTGATGAAGCCTTCCCAAATCCATGAGATTTGCGGAGCCCGATTAACGATCTCATTGATCTGCGGTTCCAGTTCTAGGGCGAGGGTGATGATGTCAATGGTGGCATCCTTCGGCGTCGCGGTGACGTCGCTGACTTGTGCGCCGTTCACCAACTCGATCCGGCCGGGAGCAGGGCGCAGGACTGCTTCTGCGACGGTGGAGAAGGGGAGGTTGGTTCCATCTGGAGTTTGGATATTGAGCGTCTCGAAGGTGTGCAAGGATTCGCGCTTTTCCTCGGGTAAGCGGACCATCACGCGGAGTTCTTCTCCATCACGTTGGATGCGTTGGGCCTCTTCTCCGAAGAAGGCTTGGCGGATTTGCCGCGCTAATTCACGCTGCGTGATTTGTAGTTCTTGGGCCCGTGGCTTGAGCGTGATTGCCATTTCTTCACCGCTGGAGGGGCGGTCGGCATTGGCCCAATTAATATCGGGATGCGCGAGGAAGAGGGCCTCGATCTCCTCCGCAATGAGCGCTTTCTCTTCACTCTCCGGACCGCGGAGTTGGATTTGGAGGGCCTCGGTTTCTTGTCCGCCGGACCGCCGTCCTCCGAAGGAGCCACGAATGCTGAGGTTGTTCAGGTTCTTAATAATCCCGATTTTCTCTCGCCATATTTTTTCGATCTCGCGGTTACTCGGGCCGGGCTCAGAACGGAGGCTAGGTGGGAGGACCTCAATGGAAATGGAGCCCCGTTGGGGGTCTACTCCTCGGCCATAGCGCCCGCTTCCTGTATCGGCTCGGATGTTGCGGATGAGCGGTTCGCCATTACCGGGATCAATCAATTCCTCGCGGAGTTCGCGGGCTGCTGATTCGATGTTTTGGACCGCCGCATTTGTTTCCTCAAAAGGGGTGTTATTGAGCATTCTTACCGAGGCGCTGATGAGGTAGCGCTCGATGGTGGGCATCGCCTCGAACCCCAAATGCCCGCCAGTTTTTAGCCCGATAGTCGCGAAACCGAGGGCGAAGAAAATAGCGATCGTAGTATAGCGATGAGCCACCGCGAGGCGTAGCACCGGCGCGTAGATCATTTCCACTAGGCGCTCTAAGCCATCAGCGACCCATTTTTGCCCGCGCGCAAAGAGGCCGAGCTTTTTGGTGTTACGATGGGTGCGGAGGTGCTTGAGGTGAGAGGGCAGAATGAGCTTTGATTCAATGAGCGAGAAAATGAGGACCGCTCCCACAACAGGCGGGATTTGGCTCGTCCAAGTCTTCCAATAGCCCTCAAAAAACATGAGAGGGATGAAGGCGACAATCGTGGTGAGAACTCCGAAGGTCACGGGCGTCGCGACCTGCTTCGTCCCTAGCACCGCGGCATCGAGCGGGGTGAGGTCATCGCGTAATCTGGAGTAGATATTTTCACTGGTGACGATGGCGTCATCCACCACGATGCCCAGCACGATGATGAAGCCGAAGATGCTCATCGTGTTTGCCGTCATGCCAAAGTAGGGCATGAGCATGATGCCCCCCGCGAAGCTCACGGGAATACCCAGGACCACCCAGAAAGCGAGCATCGGACGGAGGAAGATGCTGAGAACGAGGAGGACGAGGAGGCCTCCCGTAAGGAGCGAGCTACCGAGAGTCGAGAGGCGGCCCCGGATCCGGATCGATTCATCATCCCAGGTGTGAAGATTGACACCTTCCGGAAAACGGCCTGCCGAGGTCTCGATATACTTCCTAATCGCGTCAGAAATTTTAATGGCACTCTCGTTTTCTCCTTGGAGGACATCGATCATGAGGGCGCGCTCACCGTTAAAGCGGAGCACGTTATCCTTCTCTTCAAAGCCATCGCTGATTTCAGCGATGTCGGAGATTTTCACGAGGGCTCCATCGGCCGCTGTAACCACGATGTTCCCGTAGTCCTCCCGCGTGTAGGCTTGGCCATCCGTCCTGATCTGGATGTTACCCGAGGTGGTTTTGGCGGTGCCCGCAGAGAGGGCGAGCGATGAACTCCGGATCGCATTGGCGAGATCTGAGATGGAGAGGCCATAGTCGCGGAGTTTCGCATCATCCGCCTCAATCGAGATCTCCAGCGGGTGGTCTCCTCGGAGGTCAGTCCGTGAGACTTGCGGCAGATCTAGGATGTCGTTTTCGAC
>JALZWJ010000031.1 GCA_023300065.1 Akkermansiaceae bacterium | reverse complement strand
CTCGGCATTTTCGGCGAAGTTCTCGATCGCATCCACCTTCGTCTGCACATCTCCCATGACATCGCGAATATCGAACCCGGTCTCCACCTCGATGGTGAGCGACCCGATATTACGGGAGGCATTGGACGTCACCTTCTTGATGCCATCCACATCGTAAATCGCTTCTTCAATCGGGATGATCACCCCATTCATCACCTCCTCGGGGGTGGCGTTCGGGTAAGGGACGCTCACGATCACGCCATCGAAGGCGATCTCCGGAAAAACTTCCTTACGCAACTGAAACCACGAGGCAAACCCCGCGAGTAGAACGACCAGCATGAGGAAGTTTGCCGCGACATGATTGCCGCTGAACCATTTGATGATTTTCTCCATGGCCTAGTCGTTTTGCGGTTCAGCAAGCTTCATCCCCTCGACCGGCAGCTCGATTTTGGTCAAAACAACCCTCTCCCCATCTTTCACTCCGGCCGTGGCATAGATTGCATCGCTCGTCCCGCGCGCAATCGTGAGCGTCCGGAACTCTAGTTCCCCCTCCTCGTTCAGAATCCCGATTTTGTCCCGCCCACGCATCGCAGACCGCGGCACCTGAACCACCCCTGCGACCGAAGCCCCCGTGACCCGCGCCTTTAAAAACAACCCCGGAGTGGGCAGGCGGAAACGCTCAGCAGCGGAATCATTCGGTGAGACTTTCACGAGGAGATAGGCCGAGACCGTGGCCTGCTCCACCTCGCCCAAATCCCACAGCACCTCCCCTTTCCATTCATACTTCACTCCACCGATCTCGGTGAAAAGCTCCACGCTCGGGCCCTCCGGAATCTGAGAAAAATCATCCAGTGAAAAGGGCAAGCGGACCATCAGATTCTCCGCATCATAGATCGTCCCGAGCTGGCTCCCCGGCGCCACCGTGGCCCCCAGATTGAGGGTCACTTGGCGCACGCGACAATCGAAAGGGGCCCGTATCAAGGTCCGATCCAAGTCCTCCACCGCTTTATCCAACGCCGCTTGAGCCGCCACCATGCGGGCCTCCGCGGTTTCTAAAAACGGGATCCGTAACACCAAATCAGAAGCAGGCCTACCTCCTCCGATCTTTTTCCAATCCCGCGCCGCTTGCTGCCCGCGCGCCTGCTCCTGGATCACCGCGAGCTTACACTCACTGAGGCCGGACTTGGCCTGAGCCACGATGCTGGCGTAATCCAACGGGTCGATCTTTGCGATCACCACGCCTTCTTTAAAAGTGGCCCCGACCTCGAACTCCGGCTGCACCTCGATGATTCTCCCCGCTACTTGCGCGGAAAGAATCGTCTCCCGCCGGGTCTGCACCACCCCCTCGCTCAGCAGCGGAAAGGCAAGGTCTAAACGCTTCGCGATCGCCACCTCGACGACCGGAATCACTTCCACACGTGCCTTCTTTTCGGCCTCCGGCTTATGCTCTTCGAGGAATTCCTGAGCCCCTTTGGTCAGCATGACGATGACTACGATGGCGATGAGACTGATGATGATCGTTTTCATAGGATCTTATTTTCGAGGACGATAATCGCCGCCCAGTGCGAGATGAAGAGTGATGCGATTATCAAGGTGGAGGCGGTGCAAGGTGACCAGCTGCGAGGCCAGCCCGATCCGGCCCGATTGCGCTGTGATGAGAGTGAGAGCATCCCCCGTGCCTCCGGCATAATCCTCTCTTGCGGCCTCGACAGATGCGATGGATGCTTTCAGAGCCTTCGTCACCGCCGCCTCGCGAGCCACCAAATACCGCTCCGCCACAAGGGCTTGCTCCACCTCGCCGAAGGCCTTCAGGACCGTGCTCTGTAAGGCCGCCAACTGCAGCCGGTCATCGATCTTAATCCGCTCATACTCGGAGCGGATCGCCCCACCTCGCCAAATCGGCTGGGCCACCGAACCTGCCAACGACCACACCCCGAAGTCAGAATTGAAAATCTGCCGCAGTGAATCCGTCGTCGTCCCCCCTCTCGCCGTGATCGGGAAGCTCGGATAAAAGGCGAGCTTTGCCTGCTTCACCAAACTCCCGGAAGCCGCGAAGCGACGCTCCGCCTCCAGAATATCCGGGCGCCGGAGAAGTAATTCCGAGGGGAGACCGGCAGGAGGCATTGGCGGAACTTTAGGAAGAGTCGTACTTCTTTGAATCGCCCCTTTCGGGTAGCGGCCCATCAGGACCTCTAGCTGCCGAATCGCCTGCTCCCGCTCACCGGACCGCTGCGCTAAAATCGCCTCATTACTCGCCAGCTCGCTCTCAGCGAGGCGGAACTGTGAAGCGGATCCCCCTTATTCTGAGAGAGCACTCGTAAATCGGTCTCTCACAATATCGAGTGTGGACTGCAGAAGCACGGCGGATTCCTTAGCGAGCGCGATTTGCTCATTCGCCTCCGCGAGCGCCAGCCATGCACGTAAAACCTGAGCTGCTAGCGAGGCCCGCGCCGCTCGAAAAACATTCTTTTCTGCCTGCATCTCCGCAATCACCGCCGATTGCCCAGCCCGCTGAAACCCCCACAAATCAGGCTCCCACGAGACCGTCAAATTCGCACCAAAACTGCTCGAAATCGAAGACGGCACCCCGCCGTCTCCGAAAGGGAAACCAACGAAAACTTGCTTCGATCTGGCGCCATCGATCCCCGCCGCAACCTGTGGCTTCAGCGAGGCC
>JALZWJ010000030.1 GCA_023300065.1 Akkermansiaceae bacterium | reverse complement strand
GGTGTTTTGGTTCGAGCGCTTTCCGTGCGAACCTTGCTAAAGAGGGCGAGATTAAAAAAATGCATCGCGCCCAGGACCAGAAGGGCGATGCCTAGCTTATAACTTAAGGCTTCGAATATTCCCGTGACGCCATCGACCATGTAGTCCAACTTCAAGAACAGGGTCACGAAGCCAATGTTGACGAGGTAGAACCCGACCACCAAAAGATGGTTCACACTGTCTGCCATTTCTGTGTCGCCCTCGAAGCATTGGACAAGGAAGACGCGCCCATTACGGCGCAGAGTGCGGGCCACCCAGATGGTGACAGGGATGGCAATGAGGAGATAGAGGGCGTAGGTGATGACGGTATCATTCATGGTTTTGTTTTTCTTGGTTTGGGTTTTGGTTATCGGAGATCAGTGCATTAATTCAGTCCGCCACTCATCTTGATCAGCAGCGCAGAGGTCGCCCTCGCACTCGAGCGGTTCCATTTGGTGAAGGGTTTCTCGTACTTCTCGGTCCTTCCGGCGGAAGAAGATCTTGCTCAAGCCGTGGCGATTCGCAGCGAGGAGGCGGCACACCCGGATCGCGACGGCAAGCATGGCGGGCCGGGCCAGTCGATGCGCGAGGCCTCGGTAATTTACGCAGCTGTAAAGACACCAGACCCAGGCTTCTGCTCCACGGAAGATCTCGCCCTCATTCGTCCGCACGATCATTTCACGTGCTGGATCGAGGGTATTGATTCCGGGAAAGACGGTCTCGGCTTGTGCTGCTTGGTAAGGGATGAAGTGGATTTCAAAAGCCCGCTTCTGTTGATTGATCCACTCGTGAAAGCTGCAGCACATGCCACAACGTCCGTCGTAGAAGACCTCGATCTTTTTTGGGTGAATTGGGAGTTTCATTATTTCTGTTTGTTTTGTGTTTTCAGGATTTAGTGAAAGTTTGTTTCGTGTTCTTTAGAAGGTGTCTTTGATCCGAAAAAAATCAGCGCTTAGCCGAAGATTTTCATGGCCAGCTTAATGGCCTTGCCGTGCTGCATGGAAGCGACACGCTCGCCCATCTTGGAGGCGAAGCTTACGAAGTCCTCGAGCTGTCCCATCTGTTCGTGGAAGGCCTTGGCCTCCGCCGTCTTCAGATTCTCGGTGGCGGCCTTACAGTTGCGCAGAGTCTCCAGCGCAGGATCAATCTCACGGCGCTTCCGCTCACGGGCGACGCGGCGGAAGATCTCCCACACATCCTTCTCCGCTTCGAAAAATTCCTTCCGCTCCCCTTTCTTGGTCACGATGCGGATAAGGCCCCAACCCACGAGATCCTTCAAGTTGGTGTGAGCATTCCCGCGGCTGATTTGGAGAACGTCCATGACTTCATCCGTGCTCATGACATCAGGAGCTGTCATCAGAAGAGCGTGGATCTGAGCCATCGTGCGATTGATGCCCCACTGCGCGCCCATGATCCCCCATTGGGTCACGAATTCGTCGCGGGTTGCTTCAAGTTTGGCACGTTCATCACTCATCTGGTTTCAGTAATTACTGAAAGTTCATTCCTTAGTCAAGCTTTTGAAATAAAAAAAGCCCCCTTGCTATCTATCCTCACTCCTCAAAACTCGGATTGTTCATGAGTGAGAATCCCTACGCCGCCCCGCAAGAAGAGAAAAAGGCCCCTTCTCCACTAACTCCCGCTGACGGTTCCACCATTTCGCCCTACGGCCCCTACCGGGGAATCGGCCTCCTCCAGAAAACCATTCTTAGCCTCCTCGGCTTAGGTATTTTATTAGCGATCGGGCAGATCTACGCTCTTACCAAACTAAACCAAGCGAACCTCCTCCCCGATGACGACTCATTTTCGGAAGAGCAAGTCGATCAGGCGGGGACGCTCTCTGAGCAGATTGAGACAGTGGATCAATGGATCTTTTTACTAACCATCATCCTCTGGTGTTTCTGGAAGCACAGATCGTGTAAAAACGCATGGTGCTTCACCTATCGCGCGCAGGGCCGCCATGCCGTCGTCTATAATGCACCCTCTCCCGGCTGGGCGGTCGGAGGCTACTTTGTCCCCTTACTCCATTTGTATAAACCCTATCAAGCGATGGCCTTTATTCGCGATACGGTATCATCCAAAGTGGAGACGTCCATGCTCCTCGGACTTTGGTGGTTCACTTGGCTCTTCGGTTTAAATGTCGGCACGATCTACCTCCACTTAATCGGTAAAAGTCGGATCATTGACGAAGAGACATTAGAAGTCGATGACCTGATCCTCTACCATCAAAGCCTCATGATGGATAACGCGGGCCATTTCATTTCCTGCCTCTTCGCAGCCGCAGTCATCTACCAACTCAGTGTCGGGCAAAAGAGGATGGCACGTGAACTGAATCTCGGCTGATTGAAAAAGAAAAGCCCGCCTCCCTTCTCAGGAAAGCGGGCTTTGAAATAAGTTCTAATCAACGACTACGCCTCAGAAAGCGCCGCCACTCCGGGGAGGACTTTGCCCTCCAGAAGCTCCAAGCTCGCTCCGCCACCGGTCGAGATGAAGCTCATCTGATCCGCCACGCCGAATTTCACCGCAGCCGTCACGGAGTCTCCTCCGCCCACGATGCTCAGCGCACCGCTGGCCACGACCGCCTCCGCAATCTCCTTCGTGCCCTTCGAGAAACAATCTTTTTCGAACACTCCCATCGGGCCGTTCCAGAGAACGGTCTTAGCGGTTGAGAGCACTTCCTTGAACTCCTCGATCGCCACATCACCGATGTCGATGCCCTCCTTATCGGCAGGGATCGTGCCGCCTTGACCATACACCTCCGTGTTCCAAGTCTCGGCACCTTCTTTAAACTCTTTCGTGATGCGAGTGTCAGCAGGGAGGAGGAACTTCACACCCTTCTCTTCCGCCTTCTTCAGGATCTCGAGCGCGAGTTCCTGCTTATCGTCTTCCACGAGACTCATGCCGATCTCATACCCCTGCGCCTTACGGAAGGTGTAAGCCATTGCACCACCGATGAGAATCGTATCAGCCTTCTCAAGAAGCGAGCTGATCACCTCGATCTTATCACTCACTTTCGCACCACCCATGATCACCACGAAGGGGCTCTCCGCGTTGGATAACTTCCCTTCGAGATACTCAAGCTCACGCTCGATGAGCAGGCCCATCGCACTCTTAGAGACGTGGTGAGTCACACCCTCCGTAGAAGCATGCGCGCGGTGCGCGGTGCCGAAGGCATCGTTCACAAAGATCTCCGCAGTCCCAGCAAGGGATTTGGCAAAGTCCGCGTCGTTCTTCTTTTCCTCAGAGTAGTAACGAGTGTTTTCAAGAAGCAGCACATCGCCTCCACCCAACTCCGAACGCAACGCGGCGGTGTCTTCACCAATGCAGTCTTCCGCGAAAGTCACGTCCTGTTCCAGCAACTCACAAAGACGAGCCGCCACTGGCTCCAGTGAATACTTCTTCTCCTTCGCCTCAGTCGGGCGGCCCATGTGTGAGCAGAGCACCAGTTTAGCGCCCGCCCCTAAAAGATGCTTAATCGTAGGCAGTGCCGCTTGGATCCGGGTGTCGTCTGTGATTTCGAAGGCATCATTGAGTGGGACATTAAAGTCAGCACGCATCAGGACTTCTTGGCCGGCGACATCGACATCGCGAATAGTGAGTTTGCTCATAATAAGAGGCCCCTCCGTGCCGGAGAGTGGCCCCGCTGTCAAGATTGAGGATTTCCGCCACCCCCTGCTGAAAGGCCTGTTGTTCCTTGATATTCCGAGGGAATTATTCAAATTAAACACATATTCCATGAAGATTAAGAAAGCCGTCATCACCGCCGCAGGCCTCCACCAGCAGCACCTCCCACTCCAGACTCTCGTCAGCCCGAGTGGTGAGACTAAAACCGTGGCCGCTTTTCTCCTCGATGAAATCTTCGCCAGCGGGATCGAGTCCGCCGCCATCATCATCGCGCCCGGCACTGAAAGCGACTTCACCTCCGCCATCGCAGACCACCTCGACCAAGTCACCTTCATCGAACAGAGCCAGCTCCTAGGCTACGGCCACGCCGTCCTCCTCGCCAAGGAATTCACCGGAGACGACCGCTTCCTTCTCATGATGAGCGATCACCTTTACCTCTCATTCTCCCAAGACTCCTGCCTCCAACAACTCCTCGCCGTAGCAGCTAGAACCGATGGCCCAGTCTCCGCCGTGCAGCCCACTCATGAGAGCAAGCTCCCCTTCTACGGAGCCATCGGCGGCACCCGCGTGGGTGGTCAAAAGGACCTCTATGAAGTCGCCAACATCATCGAAAAACCCACCCCCACCGTCGCCGAACAAGAACTCATCGTCCCCGGCCTTCGCTCAGGAAACTACCTCTGCTTCTTCGGCATGCACGTCCTCACCCCCAGCGTCATGGAGCACCTCCAAGAATCATTCTCCGGGGATTCTAAATTCGGCCTCACCCCCAGCCTCGCCGCCACCGCCCGCAGCGAGAGCTACCTCGCCTGCGAGATCGAAGGCCTCCGCTTTAACATTGAGGAACCTCACGGCCTCCTCCGCGCCCAACTCGGCATGGCCCTTTCTGGCAAAAGCCGTGATGAAGTCATGGGCTCCATCATCGAGCTCATCGCCGCCACCCGCTA
>JALZWJ010000029.1 GCA_023300065.1 Akkermansiaceae bacterium | reverse complement strand
CGATCAGCACCTCACCAATGGCCGCGCCAACAAAGCCGCCATCATCTGGGAAGGTGAGCCAGGCGAGAGCCGCACTCTCACCTACCGCCAACTTCACCGTGAAGTCTGCAACTTCGCAAACGTCCTCATCGCAAAAGGCATCAAACCAAAGGACCGCGTCATGATCTACATGCCCATGACGCCAGAGGCCGTCATCGCCATGCTCGCCTGCGCCCGTATTGGAGCCGTTCACTCCGTGATTTTTGGCGGATTCTCCGCAGACGCCATCGTGGATCGGCTTGAGGACTGCAAAGCCAAGGCCATGATCACAAGCGATGGCGGATACCGCCGTGGCGGAGTGGTCCAGCTTAAGAAAAATATCGATGACGCCCTCAAAAAATACAAAGAGGTAGAAACCGTCATCGTCCACCAACGCATCGGCCAAGAAGGCGCACCCGTAAAAATGAAGCGGGGCCGCGATGTCTGGTGGCACGAGGAAGCCGCGAAAGTCTCCTCAAAGCATGAGGCCAAAGCCTTCGACAGCGAGCACCCCCTCTTCATCCTTTACACCTCTGGCTCCACCGGAAAACCAAAAGGCATTCTCCACACCTCTGGAGGCTACCTCACCGGTACTTACTCCACCTGCAAATACATCTTCGACATGCAAGATGACGATGTTTACTGGTGCACCGCCGACGTCGGCTGGATCACTGGGCACTCCTACATCACCTACGGCCCGCTCGCAAATGGCGTGACCCAAGTCATGTATGAAGGTGCACCGAACTTTCCTGACTTCGGCCGCTTTTGGGACATTGTCGAAAAATATGGCGTCACCATTTTCTACACCGCACCCACCGCAATCCGCGCCTTTATCAAGGCGGGCGACCACTTCCCTGAGTCGCGCGACCTCTCCTCCCTCCGCCTCCTTGGCACAGTGGGTGAGCCCATCAACCCTGAGGCCTGGATGTGGTATCACACCAAAATCGGCGGCGAGCGCTGCCCCATCGTAGACACTTGGTGGCAGACCGAAACTGGGGCGATCATGATTTCCCCCCTCCCCGGCTGCACCCCCACCACCCCGGGTACCGCAACCTTACCATTCTTCGGCGTAGATGCTGCCATCTTAGATGAGACCGGCCAAGAAGTCGGAGCGAATGAAGGCGGCAAATTAGTAATCAGGCAACCATGGCCCGCCATGCTGAGAACAATCTACGGCGACAAAAAACGCTACCGCGAAACTTACTGGAACGACTACGAAGGAGTCTACACCGCAGGCGATGGTGCCCGCCGGGATAAGAAAGGTAATTTTTGGATCACAGGCCGCCTCGATGATGTCCTCAACGTCTCTGGCCACCGCCTCGGCACCGCCGAAGTGGAGAGCGCACTCGTCGGTCATAAAGTTGTCGCAGAATCAGCGGTAGTCGGCCGCCCGCATGAGATTAAGGGCCAAGGCATCGTCGCTTTTGTCACCGTTAAGTCCGGGGTGACCACCTCAGACGCCATGGCAAAGGAACTGAGAAACCACGTCGGCAAAGTGATCGGAGCGATCGCTAAGCCGGATGAAGTCTACTTCACCCCCGTCCTCCCAAAAACACGCTCCGGTAAAATCATGAGGCGTCTTTTGAAAGAACTCGTTGCAACTGGAAAAGTATCAGGGAATGTTACCACCCTTGAGGACGATCGAGTCATCGCAGATCTTCAGGCCCAGCTAAAAAAGTAGCACCTCCATGACCCGCACTCGCTTCACCATCGCCGTAATCCTCCAATCCTTTGGAGTTCTACGTAAGAACAAGCGACTCACTGACGCCGCTTTCGAACTCCAGCTGATGCAAGACGGGGAGGAATTGCTAGGAGCATTCTGCTGGCCAAAAGTCGAAGAAATCGAAGAGCTTTCGATGGAATACTGGAACCTTCGCCGCATGGAGCGTGAGGAAAAAGGCTTGATCGACAAGCTGAATGAAGCCGAAGAAACCCTCAGAAGAGCCCAAGAAAGCCGAGCAAAACTCATCGATCAATCCAAGGACATCGGCCAAGAGTTCATCCAAAAACGAGAAGACCTCTTTGACGTGATCGAAAGCCTCAACACCGAGCGTGATGAGATCATGACAGAAGCGACCGCCATCAAGCGGAAACATTCAGCCCTCAAAATGAAGTCCGAAGTCTTGAGAGAAGAAGGCAAAGTCGACAAAGAGAAACTGGATCAATGCCGAGTAGACTTGCGCGACCTGAAAGAACAATTTGCGGACAGTAAGAAGAAGCTCTCCAGTCTCGACACTGAAATCGAAATCGAGGAAGAAAGGCTCGCGCAGCTACAAAAGAAAATCGAAAAGAAGATGGCAGGCTCTAAAGGCGCGACCACCGAATCCTTCTCCTTCATCAGTAGAGCGAACCGAGACATCACAGACTACCGCGCAGAACTCGGAGTGCTCAACGAGGCTCAGAGCCTCGTCTTTCGTGAAATCGGCCGCTTCCTTAACCTTAACGCGAAGCGAGAAGACTGCCGGAAAGCCACCAAAGGCCACCGAGGACTCTCCGAACAAACTCGGCTCCTCTACCAATCGATTCAGTGGAACCGTAATCTGGTGGCTCGAACAAGCCATTAGCCAACCCGGCGCCAAAGATCGAGCACGCCTTAGGGGGACCTGATCGAGTCGAGCGATCAAAAAAAATACCGCGCTTCAAAAGAAATGCGGCATTTTGAAAATTTAGGAACGCTTCCCGTCTAGGAAGTCACCCGCATTGGCATCAACACATAGAGGAACGCATCTTCCGTGCGGAGAACACCCGGGCTCATCTCATCGATTAGATCTAGGTGGATCTCATCCTCTTCCAGACTCTTAAGCGGAGCCATGAGGAACTCAGGATTAAAGGCGATGGAGAATTCCTTGCCCTCGTATTTTACTTCAAGAGTTTCATTCGCCTCACCAATGTCTGGGCTGTTTGCCATAACATCGACCGTGTTGTGGCCGAAAGTCAGCTTCACTGAGTTTGATTTTTCAGAAGAAAGGAGAGAAACACGGCGCGTCGTCTCCAGAAGCTGCTCACGACTCAATGTCAGGCGCTCTTTAGACTCACCAGGAATCACTTGGCGGTAATTTGGGTAATTCCCCTCAATGAGCTTACTCACGATGACACTCGAACCGATCTCAAAGCAAACCTGATTATCGGAAAGCTTCAGTAAGAGCTCACCCTCAGTGCTGAGGTGACGTTGTAATTCCTGAACCGCCTTGGTGGGGACAATGAAGTCCACTTCATGGCTCGAGGGAAACTCCAACTCATGATCCACCATCGCAAGGCGGCGACCATCAGTCGCAACCAGCGTTAATTTGCCCTCTTTGAAAGAAGCAAAGATCCCATTCAGAACGTAACGAGTCTCGTCTGTCGAAATAGCATAGGAAGTCTTTTTGAGACCATTGCGGAAAATCGCCTGTGGAATGTGGTACTCCTTCGCCTCCTTAAAATCGGCCAAGGGAGGAAACTCACCGTCCGGCAAACCGATGATTTTGAAAAAACTAGGACCACTCTTGATGGAAGCCACATTCTTAGCATCGACCGAAACCTCGATCTCAGCGGAAGGTAGCTCGCGGATGATATTCACCAACCTCTTCACCGGCAGGGTTGTGGACCCAGGCTTAGAGACCTCGGCAGCGGCAACGCCACTTACACCGACATCAAGATCAGTCGTCGTCAGTCGTAAGCCCTCGTCACTAGCCTCAATGAGAACATTGGAAAGGATCGGGAGAGTGGTACGGCTGCTCACTACGTGCTGCACCTGCTGCAACCCGTCTAGAAAGGCCTCTTTTGCGATTCTGAATTTCATAGGAAATCACGCCCTATTGGGCTGACATGAGCGTGACCGCCCCATCAAGCCTTGGCAAGTATTTCCTTAGGATTATAAAACTAATTTAACGCTCCAATTGGGACGTCAGCTTTTCCACCCCACCTCGGACCTCAACATCAGTCTCCATATCAGCCTTCACCTTCTTACAGGCATGGATCACGGTTCCGTGGTCCCTTTTTCCAAAGGCATCACCGATCTCGACCAAAGAGAGCTTTGTGAGGCTGCGTGAGAGATACATCGCAACTTGCCGAGGAAAGGCAATGCTTGCAGGACGCCTGCGGCTCCTCATGTCGCCAAGATTGATGCCATAGTAATCGGCCACCGTTTTCTGGATCTGCTCGATCGTGATCTGATTCGTATTTTCATCACGCACGAGGTCCCCCAAAAGCTCATCCACCTTTTGAACCGACATGGGCTCAGAGGAGAGGAAACTATAGCTGGCAACTCTCGTCAAAGCCCCTTCAAGCCGACGCACATTACTTTTGATCGAATTCGCGATGTGAACCACCACGTTATTTTCCAACTCCACCTTCCACTGCTCCATCTTACGGCGAAGAATCGCAACACGAGTCTCGAATCCCGGAGGCTGGAGCTCCACCGTCAAGCCACTCTCGAAGCGGCTGATCAGCCGTGGGTCCAAAGTCTGAATCTCAGGAGCCGGGCGGTCGCAGGTCAAAATCACCTGAGTCTGCGAATTGAGGAGCACGTTGAAAGTGTGGAAGAACTCATCCTGAGTCCGCTCCTTACCCGCTAAAAATTGAATATCATCAATCAACATCGCATCCGCGTGGCGGTAAGCCTTACGGAAAGCATCCAGATTCCCCTTCCGGACAGCCTCGATGAACTCATTCGCAAAATGCTCCGCGGTCAAAAAGACAACCTTCGCCTTCGGATCATTTGCCAAAAGCTGCTGCGCCACCGCTGACATCAGGTGTGTCTTGCCAAGACCAGCTCTTCCGTGAATGAAAAGAGGGTTAAAACTCCGCCCCTCTTGGTGAGCCACCGCCGAACACGCGGCGTGTGCAAACTGGCTATTATCGCCAACCACAAAACTCTCAAAATCCAATTCAGGGTTAATCCCCAAGCGCTTCAAACGCCGCTCAAAAGCCACCCCTTTACCAGTCGGATCCGGAGTCACCACCTTCACAGACTCTCCCGCCCGTGATTTACGAGCCGCCTGCTTTGGCTCTTCTAGCGCGGGCACCTCCTGCCCCTTCACGATCACTTTTGGAGAACAATGGATGCCCGCACCTTCCGCAAATGCCGCACGCAGCTCATCCATGTAATTTGTCTCAATCCAAATCTGGTGCATGTCGGACTGCACACCCACGATCCCTGGCTGCTCATCAGCCCCAATCAATTCTGCGTTTTTAAACCAGCGCGAAAAGGCATCGCCGCTGATATACTCGCTTAACTTCGCCTTAACCTTGTCCCAGATCGCCCCTTCTGAACCACTTTCGTTTGCGCTCTCATTCCTAGTTTCATGATTTGTGACTCCGTCCGTGCTGCTACTCATTCTGGGGATGTTCTAATAAAAAATTCAAGCTCCTCGGCCCATCTTCGGTGAACAACTCATCACCGTGGCCGAGATGAAAAAAATGCACGCTACAAGCCGCGACGAAAACCAAAAACAGCACGAATAAAATTATAAAAATAACGCCGCTTGTTCCACAAAGGATCCACGCGATTTCGCAAAAAAAACACGCAGCAAATATTTGTTAGTAACTCCTAATCAACTCTTCATTTTGGAGCCTAACACACCTCCTCCAAACGTCAGCAAAGTCCCGACCGGCCACATCCACATTGAAGCCACCAATGGCTCCACTTTACCAGCATCATTAAAGCCATAGGACGGAAGCATTGTCAGCCAATCAACCCCACCGGTAACCATCTCCACTAAAATCCAAATATCCATGCGGATAAACATCGTCAAAACAAAGGAAACCACCGCACCTATAAGGATTCCACGGAACGATCCCCTCCCCAGAAGAGCGCACAGGAACATCCCAAGCAGCGGGCCCATCGTGTAAGTCGTCATCCCAAAGGCAAGGGGGAGAATTGGCACCCCAAGCTTCCTCTGCACATACTCCATCAAAAGCGTAAATCCAGTCAGACCTATCCCCCAAATAATGACCCAACGCCGTGACGCCTTCAGCAACATCTTCTGGTTGAGATTCGGGTTATTTTCAGGGTTATGAATCAAAGAAATCGTCGTCTGACTCAGAGCCGCCAAGATCGAATCAAGGCTCGAAATCGCAGCCGCAAAAAGCCCCGCTAAAATCAACCCAGCTAGACCAGGAGGGAGCTCCGAAACGATCCAAATAGGGAAGACATGATCGCCTCCGGGAGACGGAACGCCACCCTGCGCTAAGGTCGAGGCCTCGCCGTCTTTCATGAAGTTCAAATTTTCCGCTAAAACACCCTCGGGAGGATTCTGATAGTAGAAGACAAAGAGAGCCGCTCCGACCAAAAGCATCAGGTAGGTGAGAACCTGCCCGATCGAGCTTCCGATGATCGCCTTCCGCGCATCACCCGCATCCTTACAGCAGAACATCCGCTGAGCATTCAGCTGATCCACCCCAAAAGCCGTTAGATTCTGGAAAGGCACCGCGATGATCGCAACCCAGAAGGTAAACTGGAACTCCGGTCCAATTCCAAAATCGCCATCCCACATCTTCGTCTTCTCATTCGCCTCTGCGATTGACCAAAACGTCGCCCACCCCCCATCGAGATGGTTGATGACCCAAAACAAAGACACCAAGCCACCCACCGTAAAGAGGCCAAACTGCATCACATCCGTCCAGATCACGGTCCGCATGCCGCCCATCAAAGTCCAGCCAATCGCAAAAAGACCGATGATCAGAATACAAACTTCAAAGTCCAAACCGGTCACCACCTTCAGCGGCAAGGCCGCAACCAAAACCCGGACACTCTGCCCCAAGATCGATCCCACCGTGAAAAACACCGTCGCCAGCGTCTTCAACTGCGGCTTAATCCTCCGCCCCATATAATCATACGGGCTATAAATCTCGTCCTCATAAAAGACCTTCACAAAATACACCCCCACAATCACACGCCCCATGATCGAGCCAATCCCCCACAGCATATAAGTAAAGTCACCATTCGCCGCCATCACCCCACCGGGCACCCCGATAAAGGTTACACCACTGATCTCCGTCGCGATGATCGATCCACACACCGCCCACCAAGGGAGCGATTTCCCCCCCGCAAAAAAGTCCTTAATCGTGGCCTGCTTCCCGCCCATAAAGTGGCCGATCACAGTCGTAAGAATCAAATAACCAAAAAGAACAACCCAGTCAGTTGTAGTAAACCAATCACTCATTGCCTCGGAGTCTGCCCACTTCAACTGCACCTGTCCATCTCCGACAATTTTTCTTCTCCAGCCCTCTATTAACCTTGTCGCCTCCCCCCCCTCGCTCTAGCGTCCAGAAACCGATTAAGGAGGATCAATATTAGCGAGAAAAACACAAAGATCGTTGGCATCATCCCGGCCCGCTGGGCCTCTTCCCGCTTCCCCGGAAAGCCCCTTCATCCCCTTCTGGGCAAGCCCCTCCTCCAGCACGTCTTCGAGCGTGCCTCCCAATGCCAGGAGCTCGATGAACTCGTCGTCGCCACTGACGATGACCGCATCGCCACCCTCTGCGACACCATCGGGGCCCGCGTCATCCGCACTCGTGCAGATCACCCCACCGGCACCGACCGCATCGCCGAAGCCGCCGCCCAATGCCGCGCCGCCACGCACGTCATGAACATTCAGGGAGATGAACCCCTCCTAGAGCCAGACCTCGTCGACACCCTCGCCCGCACCCTCCGTGAGGATGCCTCCCTCCCCATGATCACCGCCGGTAGCCCGCTCGATGACCCCGCCCTTATCGCCGATCCAAACATCGTCAAGCTGGTCCTAAACCGCCACAATAACGCCCTCTACTTCTCCCGCTCCCCCATCCCTTTTCGTAGGACTCCGGGGGACCTCCCCACCTACCGTCACCTCGGTCTCTACGGCTACCGTGTCGACTTCCTCCAACACTTCATCTCGCTCCCACCCTCCGCGCTCGAAGAAGCCGAAGGCCTAGAGCAGCTCCGCGCCCTCGAGGACGGAGCCACCATCCGCGTCCATCTCACCGAGCACGAGGCCATCGGCCTCGACTCCCCTGATCAAATCCCACTCATCGAATCTCTCTTAGCCGCCCAGCAATGAAATACATCTTCGTCACCGGAGGAGTCGTCTCCTCACTTGGAAAAGGACTCGCCGCAGCCTCCATCGGCACCCTGCTCGAACACCGCGGCCTCAAGGTCCAGATCCAAAAGTTCGACCCCTATCTCAACGTCGACCCCGGCACCATGTCGCCCTACCAACACGGCGAAGTCTACGTCCTAGACGATGGCGCCGAGACCGACCTCGACCTCGGCCACTACGAGCGCTTCACCCACGGAAAATTCTCTCAAGTCAACAGCCTCAGCTCGGGCCAAGTCTTCGAAACCGTCATCCAAAACGAACGCGCCGGCAAATACCTCGGCGCCACCGTCCAATTCATCCCCCACGTCACTGACGAGATCAAAGCCCGCCTCCAACTCGCCACCGAGAGTAACCCGGAGGCCGACGTCATCATCACCGAAATCGGCGGCACCGTCGGCGATATCGAAGGCCACCTCTTCCTTGAGGCCCTCCGCCAATTCGCCCTCGATGTTGGCAAAGAAAACGTCTGCTTCATCCACGTCACCCTCCTCCCCATGGTCAAGGCCGCCGGAGAGATTAAGACAAAGCCCACCCAACAATCCGTCGCCAAGCTCCGCGAAATCGGCATCCAACCAGACATCATCATCTGCCGCACCGAACACGACCTCGACGACGACAACCGCCGCAAGATCGCCATGTTCTGTAACGTCCAAAAAGACCACGTCGTCGCCTTCCGCGATGTCGAAAACACGATCTACGAATGCCCCCTCGACCTCCGTAAAGACAAGATCGACCGCATCGTCTCCCAGATCCTAGGACTCGAATCCCAACAACCCAACCTCTCAAAATGGGAGAGCTTCGTAGACCGCCTCGTCAATCCCTCCCTCAAAACTACCATCGCCGTCGTCGGGAAATACATCGAGCTCAACGACGCCTACAAATCCATCTACGAATCCATCACCATCGCCGGTGCTGAGCACGACACCGCGATCGAGATCATCAAAATCGACGCCGAAGACATCGAAAAACACGGCGCCGAAAAAATCATCGGCAAAGTCGGCGGCATCCTCGTCCCCGGCGGATTCGGCGAACGCGGCACCGAGGGCAAAATCCTCGCCGCCCAATACGCCCGCGAAAATAACATCCCCTACTTCGGCATCTGCCTCGGCATGCAAATCGCCACCATCGAATTCGCCCGCAACGTCTGCGGCCTCAAAGGAGCCAGCTCCACCGAATTTGACAAAGACACCCCGCATCCCGTCATCAGCCTGCAAGAAGAACAACAAGGCATCACCGACATGGGAGCCTCCATGCGCCTTGGTTTGCAAAAATCT